>JAGLOZ010000028.1 GCA_023137595.1 Minisyncoccota bacterium
GCGCCGCAGGAGTTTTCGTATTTGATTCTTGTTTTGCTTGTGGTGAGTTTTGTAAAATTGAATATGCTGGATTCTTTGAAATTATTTATTCTCTCTATCCCGTTTTTTGTGGCGCTTCCGGCGAATGCGTTCTCTGATTCAATGAGTATTTGGAGGGTTTTGATAATAGCGTTGTTTTTGAAAGCGGGGTGGGAAAAGTATAAAAATTATCATTCTAATAAAAATTATCATTCTGAATCCGTTCGGCAAGCTCAGGACAGGCCCGTTTCAGGATCTATTAGTAATAGGAGCTTGACTTGTTCTCAACTCGTAAAACAGAGTATAAAGAGAATAGGCAGGAATGGTGGTAATATACAAAAGATTCTGAAACAAGTTCGCAGTGACAGAAAACAAATCCGGAACAACAAAATAAACAAATTATTTTTATTAACTATCATATTTTTTGTTATCGCCTCTATTTCTTTGATTTCAGCTCAGGACATTGGAGCGGGAATAAAGAAGATGTTGTTTTTATTAAACATTTTTTTGCTTTTTCCCGTGGTGATTTTTACTATAAAAAATGAATGCGATTTATCAGAAATTTTGAAAGCAGTTCTTTATTCTTCTGTTATAATTGTATTTATAGGATATTTTCAGTTTATATCAACTTTTTTTATTGCGCTTTCTCAGTTTTGGTATTTTTGGACGGACAATGTTATCAAAGCATTTTATGGACAAAATTTGAGTCACTTATTAAGTTACAGCAACACCTGGTTTTCTTATTACAAATCTCTTCCGCCGACACTGCGAATGTTTTCTGTTTTGCCCGATTCTCATTCATTTGCGATGATTATTATAATTTCAATCCCGGTAGTTTTATCATCTCTTTTTCTTTTTAAGGGAAAACAAAAAAAATACATATCTATTGCGCTAATGTTTTTTCTTCTAGCCATATTTTTTTCCGGGTCTCGAGGAGCTTGGGTTGGAAGTGTTTTTGCCTTAACAGCTGGTTTGTTTTTGTTCTTATCTTCATCCGCAAAAAGAAAAAGTAATTCAAAATTTGAAAAAGCTTGCTCAATTATTTCAGAATTTATAGAATTATTGAAAAGCAGGGTAGGGTTTAATCTTGATATTAGAAATAATTCAAAATATTATTCAAAATTAATAGCCTTTTCTGTTTTATTATTTTTTGTTTTAATGCCTGTTTCCAGTCTTATACTAAAACAAAATCAAGAAACTCAGATCATGAGAAGCAATATTAGCTTAAGTGATTACGAGCGAAGCAAATTTTCAATGCTTGAAAGAGCTTTTTCAATTTCTGATCTTGACGAAACATCAAACAAAGGAAGAATTCAAATCTGGCAGGAAACATTAGTTTCAATTAGTGAGCATCCATTTCTTGGTGTTGGTTTTGGAAATTTTAATTATGTTTTAGGAGAGAACGCAACGGCTCTTAAAAAAGGTTCTTCAGCTCACAGCATTTATCTTGATATTACCGCAGAGATTGGAATTTTCGGACTAATTATATTTTTATTCCTGATCATGGAGATTTTAAAAATGGCTTATACTCTATATTTTAAGACAGAAAAAAAATATTTAAAAATATTTGCCGGATCATTTTTTATATATTTTGTTTGGATTTGCGCTTATGGTATTTTTGATGTTGTGATTTTTAATGACAAAGTTTTGATGTTTACGGTTATTATTATTGGGATGTTGTATACGCTGGATCGTATAATGCATAACGTATAACGTGTAACGCAATAATATTAGCGTGAAGCAGTCCCGTATGGTTGCGTTATACGTTATGGGTTATATGTTACGGCACGCTTTACATATTATCAAAAAGATGAGAAAATAAGATGTATAAAATTAATAAATTATAATTCAATTTTAATGGTATATTATCCTCCGGAGAAACAATTTGATATTGATAGAATTGTCAACCAAAAAGATGATGGTTCCGGCTTGAAAGTGATACAAAAAAAAAGGCGGAAAAGAACGCTATTTAAAAAGACGATCATTGTTTTTATTGTTTTTGTATTTCTTTTTGGTGGATATATGATTTATAAAACAAATTCCGCTTTTGATAAAATTACAGGTGAGCAAAATTCTATCGTAAAAAGTTTTATCAAAATGCTTCCTTTTGGAGACAATTTTTTTCAAATTCTACCAATAGAGGAGGAAACTTCTGTGATTGATAAGCTCAAAAATGGTGAGTTAGACAGATTAAACGTTTTAATACTTGGAATCAGAGGTGCTGATGATCCTAATGGAGGTCTTTTGACAGATACGATGATGGTTGTCAGTATAAAGCCCAAAGCAGGGAAAACTGCCTTAATTTCAATTCCACGAGATCTTTATGTTGATATTCCTTATCATGACCATAAAAATAAAATTAATGAGGTGTATGTCGACGGGATAAAAGATGGTGGCTGGCAGAATGGTCTAAAATATAGTAAAAAGGCGGTTTCAACTGTGACCGGTTTGGACATTCATTATGCGACTAGTGTTGATTTTAAGGCTTTTAAAGAAATAATAGATACATTGGGCGGAATTAGGATAACTCTAGCCAGACCATTTTCAGAGACAAATCAGTTTGAGGAGGGGGTGATCGAACTTCCGGCTGGGAGCCAGACTATTGACGGAGACACGGCGCTGCTTTTTGCGAGAGCTAGATTTAGCACTAGTGATTTCGACAGAGCAAAGCGTCAGCAACAGTTGTTGATCGCTATTAAAGAAAAAGCTTTTAGCTTGGGAGTTGTTTCTAATCCAGTAAAGATAATCTCAATTCTAAATTCTCTAGGGAATCATGTTAGAACTGATGCTGAATTGTGGGAAATCAAAGAGTTGGTAACTGTGATGAAAAAAATAGATACCACCAGTGTGCGAAGAAAGGTTTTTGATACTAGTAAGGATGGCCTTCTTTATGCGTCAAGAGATAAAAACGGTTCTTATATACTTTTACCGGAAGGAGGAAATTTTAACGAGATACGCGAAGCTTGCGAGGATATCTTTGAATAATATAGGAATTTAACTCTTAAAAAAAACGTATAAATTGTCATCCTCTGCTATGACAAAAGCGTAATTGTAATTCAAAATAATCACTCTAATTACTCTAATTTTTAACTAAATCCCAATAACCAATAATCCAACGTACAATCCGATTTTTTTTGTTTATTGAAGATTGTGATTTGGTCATTAGTTATTTCAATCAGAAATTTCCAATTATATTTATGAACAAGTCATCAAAAAAAATAATATTTATATTTTTAATTATTACGACCAGTTTCGGCGCCGGTTTTGCTGTGAATGATTTTATTAATTCTTTTGATGACAGGAATAATATAAAAGGATTGATAAATATCGGAGGTCAAGACGATCAAGATAAGACCAGTCTTGATTTTTGGAATATTTTAGACAAGGAAGACAAAAATGAAATTGAGGAGCGAGCTGATTTTGGTGTTTTTTGGGAAGCCTGGAGAATGATTGAGGGCAAATATACTCTTGAAAATCTGGATTATGAAAAAATGGTCCATGGAGCTGTTTCTGGGATGGTAGATTCATTGGGAGATCCATATACGGTTTTTCTATCTCCGCAAGACAGGATGATGTTTGAGCAAGATATGAAAGGAAGTTTTAGCGGGATTGGGGCGGAGATTGGATTTAGGGATAAATTTTTAACAGTTATTGCGCCGCTTAAAGGCAGTCCGGCAGAAAAAGCAGGGCTTCTTTCGGGGGATAAAATTTTGAAGGTTGATGAAGTAGAAATTATAGGAATGAACATAGATGAGGCGGTAAACATTATCAGAGGAGAAAAGGGAACTATGGTCAAGCTTACCATAGGAAGAGACGGACTTGACGAACTCAAAGAAATTGAGATCGTTCGTGATATTATTAAAATAGAAACTGTAGAATGGGAAGTCAAGAATAGAAATATTGTTTATATAAGAATAAGCCAATTTAAAGAAGAAACTGTTGACGAATTTGACAGTCAGATAGATGATATCATTATTAATGATCCAAAAGGGATAATTATTGATTTGAGAAATAATCCAGGCGGTTATGTTAGTACTTTAGAAGATATCGCCAGTAGATTTCTAAATAATGGAGATATAATATTTGTTGAAGACTTTGGAAATAAAAATGAGGTTTATAAAGCAAACGGAAGCAATAAATTTAGCAGTATTCCAATTGTAGTTTTAATAAATGAAGGAAGCGCAAGTGCGTCTGAAATTTTTGCTGGAGCGCTGAGAGACAATAATGATGCACAACTAGTAGGTAAGACAACTTTTGGAAAAGGATTGGTTCAGGAAATGCAAAACTTGAAAGACGGATCTGCTTTAAAGATCACAGTTGCCAGATGGCTGACTCCAAACGGACTTGATATAAATAAAGACGGAATCAAGCCGGATTATGAAGTGGAAATGACATTAGAAGATTATGAAAATAACAAAGATCCGCAGTTGGAGAAAGCGTTGGAATTGTTGAAATAGCTGTGAAGATATATAATATAGAATATCAAGAAACAAGGATACAAGAAACAAGATACAAACAAATTTCAATAACCAATAATCAAACTTTTCAAAACCTTATTTGTTGCGCTGTTTTTGATTATTGATTATTATTTGGTTATTGTATCTTGTATCTTTATGCATATGTTTAAAAGAATCCATTTATTAATATCAGGCAATGTTCAAGGTGTTTCTTATAGAATAAATTCTAGAAATAAAGCTGAAGAATTTTATTTAACCGGCTGGGTAAAAAACATTTCGGATGGAAAAGTTGAAATCATGGCAGAAGGTAAAGAAAAAGACTTGAAAGAATTTATAAAATGGTGTTATGGCGGGTCAGATAATGCGGTTGTTAGTGAAATGAAAGTGAAATGGGAGGAGTATGAAAAAAAATTTGATAAATTTGAAATTTTAGTGTAATATTATTAAAGGCTGGAGGGTTGTCTCGTCTCATGGGACATAGTTATAAATAATTAAATTACTAAGAAACAAAGGTTATGAAAGTAATACTTACAAAAGATGTGCAAAATTTAGGGAATATTGGCGATATTAAAGACGTGGCTAATGGTTATGCCAGGAATTTTCTAATTCCGGGAGGGTATGCGGCAATTGCGACTAAGGATACAATAGAGCGATCAGAGGAAATGAAGTTAAAAAAAGAAAAACAGGCTGAAGAAGGATTAAAAACGGCAGAAGAATTGTCTAAAAGACTTGAAAGTGTATCCATAACAATCAAAGCAAAAGCTGATGAATCGGGAAAGCTTTACGCGGCGGTGAAATCAAAAGAAATTTCCAAAGCACTTGATGATAAGGGATTTAAGATTGATGAAGACAAAGTTGTTATTAAAGAATCAATCAAAGCGATAGGCGATCACGAGGTGATAATAAATCTTGATCACGGATTAGAAATTAGGATAGGAGTTATAGTGAAAAGTGATAAATAATAAAAATGGAGCTTTCAGCTCCATTTTTGCTGTCATTCCCGAGCAGACGGGAATTCAGCTTGCTATAACAGATAGTGCTTTTCGTATGTTTTTTTAAAGACAATTTATTTTTTAGAATAAAACTATGAAAAAAGGACAATTATCACTTATCACAGTTAAAACATTTTTAGCTGTGATCATTTTCGCGGGGATGGGGACGATTATTGTTGGTGGCGGATATATTATTGGAGAGCATTATAAATTCGGAGTGGGTAACAAAACAACAAAACCAACTGGCCAAGAAACTGAAAATTATTATGATATTTTAGGGAAGAAATGCAATGGCGACGGTTGCTGCCTGTCTTCTCTTGAAACAATGAGAGAATATAATTATAAAGAAGTGCATGAAAATAAAAAATGTCCTGAAGGTTTTAATAAAATAATGATGAGATGCTTAACTTCGTATCAGTGGTGCGAGCCGGTAGAAGAAATTAATTGGAGAAATTGCGATCAAGATTCTGATTGCGTGGAGACACAAGCAGATTGTTGCAATTGCAGAAGTGGAGGCAAACAAATTGGAATTAACAAGAAGTATTTAAAAAATTGGGAAAATGATTTAAAGGATAAATGCCAGAACATTGATTGCATTGCCTTATTTAGTTGCAAAAAAGGAGAGGTTATTTGTGAAAATAATGAATGTGAATTTAAAGAAGGAACAAACAATGGCGATTACCTTTTTATAGAAAACTAAAAAGAAAAATAATATTTAAAAATCAACATTATGTCTCAAGAGAAAACAAAATACATTTTTATCGTTGGCGGAGTAATGTCAGGAGTAGGAAAGGGCATTACAACCGCTTCAGTCGGGAAAGTCTTGCAGAGCAAAGGATTTTTGGTGACGGCGATGAAAATTGATCCGTATATAAATGTTGACGCTGGAACAATGAACCCTACTGAACACGGGGAAGTTTTTGTGACTAACGATGGGATTGAGACAGATCAGGACATTGGAAATTACGAAAGGTTTTTGAATGTTGATATTCTTTCTGATAATTATATGACCACGGGAAGAGTTTATGAATCAGTTATTCATCGTGAAAGAAATTTAGAATATAATGGAAAGTGTGTTGAAGTTGTGCCCCATATCCCTCTGGAAGTTATCAGGAGAATAAAAAAAGTTGCCAAAGACACGAAAGTGGATTTTGTTTTGATTGAAATCGGTGGGACGATCGGGGAATATCAAAATGTTTTGTTTTTGGAAGCGGCGCGAATGCTGAAGTCAAAACAGCCCAAAGATGTGATTGTCTTTATGGTCAGCTATCTGCCGATTCCGAATAAAATTGGCGAGATGAAAACAAAGCCGACACAGTATGCCGCGCGAACGCTTAATTCAGCTGGAATTCAAGCGGATTTTATAGTCTGTCGGAGCGAAGTTCCACTTGATGAAACGAGAAGAGAAAAGATTTCTATGTTCTGTAATATTGAAAAGGATTGCGTTATTTCCGCGCCGGACATTGATTCAATCTATGATGTGCCGATTAACTTTGATAAAGAAAATTTGGCGCAGAAAATACTTTCCAAATTTGGAATGAGAGTTAGAAAAAAAGATTTGAAAGATTGGGAAAAATTAGCGAATAAAATTAAGAATTTAGATGAGACAATCAAGATAGGCATAGTTGGAAAATATTTTAATTCCGGTGATTTTGTTCTTGCTGATTCCTATATCTCTGTCATTGAAGCGATAAAGCACGCTGCTTGGGCAAATAACAAGAAACCTATTATTGAATGGATAAATTCCGAAGAATATGAAAAAAACCCTATCAGATTGAAAGAGTTGAAAAAAATGGACGGTGTGATCGTTCCGGGAGGATTTGGCGGGCGGGGGATTGAAGGAAAAATAAAAGCGATTGAATATTTGCGCAAAAACAAAATTCCTTTTTTAGGTTTGTGCTATGGCATGCAAATTGCGTGTATTGAATTTGCGAGGAATGCGTGCAAGCTAAAAAATGCGAATACTTCCGAAATAAACAAAAGTACCGAACATCCTGTAATTGATATTATGCCGGAACAAAAGAAAAATTTAAAAGAAAGAAATTTTGGGGCGACAATGCGGCTTGGCGCCTATCCGGCGAAATTGAAAAACGGAACGATTGCTAGCAATGCTTATAAATCCAGTGAAATTTCAGAGAGACACAGGCATAGGTGGGAAGTCAATCCTGATTATGTTGAAATTTTACAAGAAAAAGGCTTGGTTTTTTCCGGCACTTCTCCAAATGGGAGATTAATGGAAATCATTGAACTTCCAAAAAGCAAGCATCCATTTTTCGTGGCGACTCAATTTCATCCCGAGTTCAGATCAAGACCGTTGAGTCCTCATCCGCTGTTTAAAGCGTTTATAAAAGCGGGGATAAAGTAAGTATCAAGTATTTAGTATTAAGCGAAGAAAAACCGAAATTTAAATTTTAAGGTGTGAAAGGTTTTTGGGATTGTTTTAAAATATAAAGATGGATCAAAATAATAATATTTTAGAAGAAGAAAAAAGAAGATTGGCAAAAAGTGCTTTTGCAAGATTTAAGAAAAAAATAAATATTTTATTGAAAAGGCAAAGTGGCGTTTTTAAAAGAATTACGAAAAGAATAAACAAAAGAAAACTTAAAGAACCGAGAAAAGAGATGGATGGTCTATATGAAGATAAAAATAAATAAATCTAACTTTTAATCTTAATCTTAATTTTAAATTATGAGTAGTGAAGAAAAGGTAATAGTGGATGAAAGTCAGGAACAGATGGGGCCAATAAAAAAAAGCCATGGGAGTTTCAAGGAAGTTGTAAAAATTCAAGAAGCTAAGGTTGCTAATGACGTTGAAAGTATTATAAAGACGGGAAAAAGAAATGTTAGTAATATAGAAAAAAGATAATGGTTTGCCTAAAGATATTGAAGAAATGAAAGAAGCTGTCAAAAAAATATCAGAAGAAACAGAAGATGCGGAGGAAGAATATTATGAACAACTTAAAAATATTCCAAACGCAAAAGATCTAACGGAAAGTTTTAAAACGAAGGAAAATGTAAAAAAACCAACAGTGAAAGTAAAAAAGCCGTTGGGAGTAACGAAAGTAAAAACAAGAATTACCAAAAGTATGGAAGATAAAATACCTTGTTCTAATTGTGGAGCAGTTTACTTTTTACATGATGATTTTTGTGAAAAGTGTGGATTTAAACTTAAATAGGATAACATATATTAACAATTATGAAATCATTTGAAGACACAGGAAAAAGTTGGAAAGCTAAAAACTTTAGAAATAAAATAGAAAAAGATGACAGAGAACTTACTGATAAGTATAAGGAATCTGAATCTTTCAGTGAAACAATTAAGGATTTGGAAGAAATAATTAAGAGAGAAGGATTTAAGGGTCTGGTTATATTGCCAGAAGGTAATGGGATAGGTACGGGAGGTTTTAGGGATTACTGTATTTCTGGTGATAACATTGAAGATAGGATAATCAATTTATTTAGAACGGATATAGAAAAAGTATATATAGGAGAAGGTTTTTTGAAAAACATTCAAGACATTCTAAAATTCGACAGAGAATTTGCAGTTAATGGTATTACAAATTTGATTAAGCATGAAAAGCAACATAGGAGTGGCCCTGATTTGAGAGCAGAAGAGGAAGCTATTAAAAGAACTGAGCGTGTGGTTAATAGCCAAAAAGATGAGATTGAAGATCGTAGAACATTGGGCAAATTAATTATAGAGACACTTAGTGAGGATTATTCTCAAAGAGAACTTCAAGCAGAGTTGCAAAGAGTTAATGCGAATTATAAAGACCTAGATGAGTTTATTGATTCTCAAGCTAGGTTTCATGTTTTTATGGATGTTATTAATTTTGGAATAGATAATTTAGATAATTTCGAATATGATCCAGATAAAGATGAGTTGAGAGGTGTTCATTTTGGATTTATTAAAGAGAAGATAGAGAATGACGGAAAAGAAATTGAATTACATAAGGTAATTATAAAAAGAATGAAAGAAGTGAAGAAAGATTTGGATGAAAAATGGAGAAAAGAGGTTGCTGGTTGATATTCAGGTTTATAAAAATAAATGATACTTTGGCTTGAGAAGAAGATTTTTCTTAGCAGAAAAACGTAGATCGAAAAACAGGATTAAATCCTGTTTTTTATAAAAATAAATTATTATAGTATTTATTTTACTGTTTCTTTCTTTGGTTGATTCTGGGGAATTTTGTCTTTTTCAATGCTCACAAATTTAACCCTCTTTTTATTGCCGTTAAATCTAGTGATTTGTTTTTCGGTGAATTTTACGAAGCCGTTAATTACGGCAAAAATTGTATGATCTTTGCCCTGCATAACTCCTTTGCCGAGTCTGAACTTGTTTCCTCTTTGCCTCACAATAATACTCCCGGCTTTTGCTGCCTGGTTTCCAAAAATTTTTACGCCTAGATATTTAGGTTTACTGTCATTTAAGTTGGACGCAGTACCGCCCGCTTTCTTATGTGCCATTGTAAATAAGTTAAAAGTAAAAAGTTTATAAAGTCAAAAGTTGTTTCTTATTCGTTCTCAAACACAAACACTTCTCTTGCCACAATCTGATCGGGTCTGTCGTAAATTATAGAGTTTCTGGAAGTGACTTTTGTATATTTGGTAATAAATTTCGTATCTAGCGGACATATGATAGAATAGCCTATTTTTTCCAATTTGTCAACAAAAGGTGTAAAAACAAATTGATCTTGTTTTATCCTATAAACAGGAAGAGTAATAACTATTTTTGCTTTTTTCCTCAATATGCTTTTTGAAGCTTGAAAAAATCTTAAGTACATTTTTTCCAAGTTATTGAAATTTTGTTTAACCTCTTGTTTCTTGGGTACTTTCTTATAAACCGGTCCTAAGCTTGATTCTGTTACAATTGCGTCAATAGAATTCTGTTTGATCTTTCTTGAAATATTTCCAATATCTGATTGGAAAACTTTATAATCAGGATATTTTAGGATATACTTTTTTGAAAGCCATTCTAGATTGGTCTTGGAATTTTCTACCTGTTTGTCATTCGCATCGCTTCCGATGACTTTGTAGTCATTGAGTAGCGCTTCTTGTAAAATTGTTCCTATTCCGCAAAACGGATCAAGTATAGTTTGTCCCTCTTTTACACTCGCCAAATTGATCATAATCTGAGCAAGTTTAGGAGGGATCATTCCAATGTGGGAGTCTCTGCTCGGTCTGCCATAATCTCGCTGTGAATAGCTTCCTACATCTTGCACGGCTACGGTTTTTGATAAAATAATTTTATCATCAGACATCATAATATTAAATTCTATTCCTTTTATTGTCAGTTTATTCTTGAAAATTGAAGCGCTGTTCAGCTCCATTGTTTTGTTGTCCGGAAAAACGATTCTTATGCTTGATTTGCCTGTTAAAGATCTTTTAATATTTTTAAATCTTGTTTCTATCTCCCTGAATTTATCGTATGCCTCATTTTCTCTTTCTGTTTCTGTTGGATAGAAGCTATAGCCGATTACTTTTTTCCCGGGAATATTTTTTATTATTAAGTTGATTTCTTCGAATATATTATCAATATTTTGATAAGAATTTATGAACTTGGTAATTTTTTTTATTCCTCCTGTTTGAATAAGCAGTTCTTTGAAATTTATCTCACTTTTTATATCAAGCGTAAGCATTTTTTTTGATATAAATTTCATGCTATAGTCAGTTTTTATTTTATTTAGCATTGCTTGCAGTTCAGCAACTGATAGGGCTGAAACACGTCCTAAATGGAAAATATATTTCATATTTATTAGTAATGGTTTATAATAGAGTAAATTGTTGTTTTGTTATATTGTCGCTACAAAATTTGAATATTTATTGTATTGCGTTATTATTCTAAAATTAATTATTTTGTCATTCTGAACTTGTTTCAGAATCTTCGTTATCTTAGATTTTTATTTTTCCTAGTTTGACACTATGCTTTCATTTACAATATAAACACAATTATCTTTTTGTAATAATACAGTTATTGTATTTTCAATTTATTTAAAAATCTAGTGAATTATAGGTTTTATCAGATTTAATACACAGTAGATTCTGAAATAAGTCTGAGCCTGTCGAATGAATGCAGAATGTCAAAAAGTGGTGAATCTAAAATAATATAACAGCAATACAACAATTTAACAATATAATAATGCAATCAAATTTTATAAAAAATAATCAAGAAAAGATATTTTTGTTTTTTGGATCTCTGTTGATTCTTTCTGCCGGGTTTTTTTCGGGATATTTCTATTTTCAAGAACAAATAGATAGACAAGGTATAATTATAGAAGATTCCAATCAAGATTGCAAGGATCTTTTTAATTTAGGATCCGTGAATAATGATACAAATCTCAATTCAAATGCCAATTCTTCTTCTCAGGTAAAGGGAGAGCAGAATGAATCTGAAAATATAATCTTACAAAACAAAACGGGAATGTTTGTTGCCAGCAAAAACAGTAAGATTTATCATAAACCGGATTGTAAATATGTAAAACGGATCAAGGAAGAAAATACAATCTGGTTTCAGTCAGCCAAAGAAGCTGAAGATAGGGGGTATGCTCCGCATGATTGCGCGGAATAAGTTATCAAAGTTGATATTGCTGGCTCCATACTCCGTGTGGAGTCAGCTGTGATTTCACGAAGAGCTGTCTAAAATAATGAAAAATTTAAATTTCACAGGTTGTTTAGCAGTTATACTGCCTGAGTCAAAGTCTTTACCGCCTTCTCTATCTTTTTAGAATAGGGATATATATAATGATGAGGGGGGGCGCAGGAAGAGAACTTTTTTCTCTTCCCACTCGCGAAGAATTAGACGAAATAGCCCTGTATATTAGGGCCTGCAAGTCCAAAGGCCTTTTGGATCATGCAAAAAATTTCTCCAATTATATCTTCTTCGTCTATTTCTAATTTATTCTTCACTAATATTGCTGTTCTTTTTTTCATATAATTCCCTCTTAACACTTGGCTTGCAAGTGTCTTCGTAATTCTAAACCAAAATCAATTTTAGTCAATGGCTATTAGAATCAGACCTGTGCATAAATTTCTTTTCATAATTTCAAAAAATTGTATAATAGTAAATAAGCAATTAGTAGCTGCTGATTTTCATCTAATTTTTAAAAATGAGATGAAAATCAGCAGCTACTAAATGTCAAACACATAAGTCTTAAAGTAAATAAAAAGGCATTCCTATAATATTTTATAAATTAAGACAAAAAAAGCAAAACTGAAACAGTTCAAAGTCAATTGGACAAGAGGTTAAAAGGTGAAAATATACATATTGGCCCGAGCGATTATGTGCCTTGGCTGAAAAGCAGAAAAATTGCCAATGTGCGCATAGAACGGCAAAACATTCGGCGACATTCCTATTTATGTGGATTTAAAGCTTGATGTTGAAGATAGATCAGTGGTCACAAGTGTAGCGGTTGATGCTATCAGATGCGCAAAGCTTGGTTTTGTTCGGGGCGTTGGCGGTGTCCTTGAGTCTGCCAGCGCGTACTTTATGAAATTTCCCGCAGAACAATATCCAGACTGGCGAGCAGGGCAAATGCTGGAAGAATTTATAGAAGGGAAGAGGGAGAGATAAAAACTATGATTCGGCTTGGAAAATATTAACTCGCAAAATTCAGCGATAATTTATTATCGCGACTCCTCCCCTGATAAGGGGAGGCTGGGAGGGGTTTGAAAAATCTCGGAATCATAATTAAGAATAAAAATATTGAAAGTGAAAGAGATTAAAGATTTTTTTGACTTTTATTTTAACGATGTTAAAATACAACTAGAAATAAAAATAGAAAATACATAAAACAAAAGAAGAACAAGGAGGGAAATCTTTGTTCTTTTAAAATTTAATAGGAGGGATATGATTGGGGATTTTGGAAAATATTATTGAAGAGGATTCTTCTTTGTTTGAAAAGAATCTTCCGTATGATAAGTTTAGTGAACATCACATGGTGCCGTTAGCTGTGAAGAAAGAGATAAATCGGCTAATTAGCGAGGGATTTAATAGGAAAAAAGGCAAAAAGAACGCATTCTTAGCGATAGAATTGAATGAACTGCTTAACAGGATAGAAGTTGACAAGGTGAAGCGAGTGCAAATAAAACTTCACGAAAACTATAATATGATCTTTGAAGGTGATTTTCTGCCCACTGAAGTTCTTGGTAAATTAGAAAAAATACTCAATGACTATTATAAGGTGTGTGGCAAGAAAAATGGGAAAACATCAATTGCAAGATTTTTCTTTTATGCTTCAAAATTTAATAATATAAAATACAGAGATAAAGAAATAGAAGCAATAGATAAAAAGTTGGAGAAAAATTGTATTTTCCCAGTAGAAATCTTAGTTCTGTTTAGGATGAAAAAGGAAGATCTTAAATATTATTTAGAAGAAAACTTTTTATATCCTGGGTATTATAGGTTCTATGAAGTCTGGGACGCATTATCAAAAAATGGACATAAAGAAGGAAGAAGAGGGGCAACTAAATTTCATAAAAAATTTATAAACAATATAAAAAAGAGATAATAGTTTTACAAGACACTGTCTGGGTCAACGTCGATGATCCAGTCTTTTTTTACGCAACTTAGAAGAGGATCTCTTAATTTTATATCTTCGCAAACAGTTTTGATAATGATATGCCAGCGATATTTATTGAATTCTTTATAGTTTAAAGCAGGAAACGGTTTGATGATTTCAAATTTGTTTTTTAAATTTTTGTCGTTTGTTATCCTATTGTCCAAAATTTGGAACAGTCTTTCCGCCTCGGTTTGGCAGTCTTTTGGATTATAGTCTTTGTAGATCAATTTTATAAGTTGCGTGAACGGGGGATAGCCAATGCCAGTTTTTGAAATCGCAGACCTGTTTTTAATCTCATCTGAATAGAATTTATGAATATTGTCGTTTTTTGTAATTTTAAATAAATCAATATCCGGCTTATGGGTTTGAATTATGATTTTATGATCTCTATTAGCCTTATTATAAACAGACATCAAAAACTGGAATGATCTTTCCTTTGATCTGAAGTCTGGCTGGTTGAAAACAATCTCTGGAAACAAAATGGCAGTCAGTGCAAGGTTCTCCAAATTCCAATTTCTCAAAACCATTTGCGTGCCAACCAGAATATCAATTTTTTTATTTATAAAATCTTTATATATCTTAAGCTGTTTTGATTTATTTTCAGCAATGTTGCTGTCAAGGCGGCTTATTTTTATATTTTTATTTTCAAATAATTGTTTTATTTCCCTTTCAATCTTTTCAGAACCATAACCGAAAGAGTTTACGCGGTGTCCTTGGCATTTCGGACATTTTTTTATTATATCTATTTTTTCCTGACATTTAGCGCAATATAAATAATTTGCGTATGAAACAAGTGTTGCATTGCAGTTTACGCATTCTGCTATCCAATTGCAGTCTTTACATTGAGTAATTGTATTGTTTCCAAGTCGCGGAATAAAAATAATCGCTTGTTTTCTTTTATAAATACTGCCCAAAAGATTTTCCTGTAGGCTTTCTGACAAAACAGAATAATTTCCTTTCTGCCGTTCGGTGTTTGTGTCTATCAAGTTTATATTTTCATAATCACTGTCATTGCGAGGAGTGGAACGACGAAGTAATTCCGAAACTACGCGCGAGGAACTTAACTCCGGGATTGCTTCGTCGCTTTCTGTCTGACTACAGACAGAAAGCTCCTCGCAATGACAAGCATATACTTTATTTTTCACTTCATAATAATTCCTAACAGACGGAGCGGGGGACGAAAGAATGATTTTTGCGTTCCATATCTCCGCGAGTTTTTCCGCAACAGTTATCCCGTTGTATCTCGGGTTCATGTCCCATTGCTTATAACTTGAATTATGTTCATCGTCAGTAATAATTAATTTTAAATTTTTAAACGGAGCAAAAACGGCTTGGCGCGTTCCTATTATAATTCGCGCTGAACTGTCTTCTATTTTTCCCCACTGTTCAAAATATTGGTTTTTGGTTAATTCGCTTGTCAAAATCGCAATTTTATCTTTACCAAATTTATCTAAATAAAACTTCGCAAAATTATAAATATCAAAAGATTCTGGAAATAAAATCAGCGCCTGTTCGTTTTTTTTGATCTCTTTCTTTATTATTTTATAATATAAATTATGTCTTTCGGATTGTAAATTATGAATAAAAAGAATTTTATTTTTCTTTTCAATTTCTTTAAGCAGTTTATTTGCTTCGGTGTTTTTTTCGCTCCGTCGCAGTCTCTCCTCAGAGGACTGCGACGAGAAAGCGCGTAATTCAATTTCTTTCCTCGGTTTATTTTTTGCTATGTGGGGAACTATCGTTTTTATAACTAAGCTTAGCGGAATATAGTAATAAGCAGAAACAAATTCTGCCAGTTGAATTTGCTGGTTTGATAATCCCAGATCTTTTTCCGGCAAGCCGCTAATTTCTTTAAGTCTGAATTGTATATTTTCGGGTCTTTCTTTTTTTACACTCAAAACAACTCCCAATATATTTTTTTTTCTAAAAGGAATTTCAACTATCATTCTGGTCTTTATTTTTTTTTCAAATTTATCTGGCACGGCATAGCTAAAAACTTGCGCGACATCTCTTGGTAGTTTTGCCACAGGAACAATTTCTGCTATTAACTTTTTATTATCAGTTTCCATTTGTTATTTATATTGTTATAAATTATCATGAATAATGTCAACCTGAGCTAATCAAAGGATTGTTTCGGAATCTATCGTATATTTAGGAAAACAAAGCAACAAAACACTGAATGTGTTATGATTGCTAAAAAATTTGAATACGCGCCCCTCCTCTGAAAAGGGGAGAGCCTGCCCTGAGCGATAGCCGAATGAGTTGGAAGGGGTTTGAAGTTTTGCTATAACTATGATTTAAAATAAAATATTGAAGTATCTTTATAGCTTTCTATTTTTTGTAAACTTTTCTAAAAGTTTTATCGCTGACTCCATACTTCCTCTCAGGGCGGACAGGCCCGTGTGGAGCCTTTTGTGATTTCAAATCTAGTTGTAATGGGCTCAAAAGATAAACTTGCTATGCTTTAGGAATCTATAAAAAACGCAGTTTTTGTCATTCCTTTAAAGAAGAGAACCCAGGATTTAAGGCAAAAAAGAAATTATATAAGAAAATTTATTAGTTTTTCAAAACCTCCTTAATGCTAAATACTCAATACTATTTATGTTTTTCCACCGTAAATCTAAATAACTTGATCCTTTCTTTGTCCAAATCAATTCCTGCTTTCTGGCAGGCGATTGAAATTTGATGTTCAGGCGTTTTAACTCCCTTAATACCAGGAAGAAGAAGCCCGATTTTTCCGCTTGGTGATTTGATGATCACGCCATATTTTTCAGGGCTAAGGTTTTCAATTGAATCTATTTGTTTCGGAGGATTTAGCAAGCTAATTTCATATTGAATATCTCCAAGCTCGCTTTCTACAACGGGGCTAAACCTGTAATCATGAATGGCAGCTGAAATTGCGTTATCAATTATTTCCAGCGCGACGTTTTCTTTTGTCGGCATAAACGTTCCTATACACCCTCGCAATTTTTTTTCTGAATGCTTTTCATAAATTGTCACAAAAACGCCCTTTCTAACATCATAAAACTCCCCTGGTAAATTTTCTGGAACCTCAATCTTTTTTCCGGTTTTTATGTATGTTTCTATTACATTTTTAGCTAATTTCACATATTCATTCATAATTGTATTTTATATTATTATGAAGCTTAAGTAAAATTTTCATATTTTTATATTGAAATAATTTTACTGCGCATTGAAATTTTAAACGATAGAATTTTCCGATGCTTTCATCGACTGGAGCTATCAAAATGAATCTTTTCCTCTTGTATACCTCGCCAGCTTGCTGCGAGGTAGTTGATTACACGGCATTTTATTTTATTTAAACATATAAATATTTTTATAAAAAGTAGTGTATTTTGCAACGGCCGTTGCAAAATACACTACTTTTTATAATTTAGTTTAAATACAAGAGATATATAAATAAGTCGTTTTTTTAACAATATAACAATCTGGCAATTCAATTAAGATTGACTTTTTTTGCTTTTACTGTATTATTAAATTATTGAATTGTTGTACTGTTGCATTGTTAAATTCGCTAATTTCCAATGTCTTGTCTTTAGGAATGAATGATCAAATATTAAGAAACTAAAATTTACAAACTAAAAAGTTAAAACGGGGCGTAGCGTAACGGCT
>JAGLOZ010000029.1 GCA_023137595.1 Minisyncoccota bacterium
AAAAATAAAAATTAAGATATAAAATCATGGATCATAAAGAACAATTAAATAATTTTTTAAAAGAAGGAGAAGGCTGGTTTAAAAAACATCATTTTCCTCAAGATTTTCCAGTTTTTATTGTTCAAATATCAGAAGCAATTAATAAGTTTAGTGAAAGTGTAAATAAACAAGCAGAAAGTAATAAAAAGTTGTCACAATCAATCAATTATGCCACATGGGTTGTTGCAATTATTGCTTTAGTAGCTTTGGTCTGGGATGTTGTTAAAACTTTTTATGTAAATTAATCAGTTGAGTTAAATATTAAAATGAAAAAACTTAAAATCGCATTTTATTCTACAAATGAATTTTCTTGTCCTTTGCCAGAGGAGATAATATACGCTCCAATGGGTCTAGCTCAAAAAGTTGTAACGGAATTAGCAAATAGAGGACATGGTATCACTTTATATACTTCTTCCGATTCAAAGATAAAAATGAAAAAAGTAACCGATGGATTGGTTTCGTATTATAAGCTCAAGGACAAAGCGACGAGCGGGGGATTTCACGATCAGTTGCAGATGACTCTATATGAGCAGCTTTTGGCGTCAAGAATGTATGAGGATTCTCAAAAGGGAAAATTTGATATTATTCACGCTTTTCATCTTGTACCGAAAATTCTTCCTTTCGTAAATCTTACGAAGACGCCGACAGTTTTTACCTTGCATGATCCGATGGATGCGAGCTGGAATAAGATAATCAAATATTGTAAATGGAAAAATAAGGCGAATTATGTTTCCATTAGCAATAATCAAAGAAAGGGGATGCCTGATTTGAATTATGCCGCGACGGTGTATAACGGTCTGGATATTAAAAGGTTTGAATTCCAAAAAAAGCATAAAAACTATCTGGCTTTTCTGGGCAGGTTTTCTTCTGAGAAGGGAGTTGATACGGCTGTGAAAGTTGCCGCGAAATCCGGCGAAAAGATTAAAATTGCGGGAAACATCTGGGGCAATGGATTTTATAATGAAAAAGTGAAACCATATTTGAAAAAAGGAGAAATTGAGAATGTCGGACTTTTAAAAGAAAATCAGCTGTCAGATTTTCTTGGCGGCGCGAAAGCTCTTCTTTTTCCAATTCGTTGGGAAGAGCCGTTTGGATTGGCAATGATCGAGGCAATGGCCTGTGGCGTCCCGGTTATCGCTTTTAACAGGGGCTCAGCCTCTGAAGTTATAAAACATGGCAAAACAGGTTTTATTGTTGAGAATGAAGAAGAAATGACAGAAGCCATAAAAAACATTGACAAGATCGATCGTGAAGATTGCCGAAAGCATATTGAAAACAATTTTACTGTTAAAAAAATGGTTGATGGATATGAGGAGGTTTATAAAAGAGTATTAAGTAGCTAGCTAGCAATTAAATATTAAGCAGGAATATGTATAAAATTTTTTTAAAAATAGAGTTTTATGATATAATATAAATATTCCTGAAATTAGATGTTTTTGTAGTATAATAAAGTTTAAATATCGTTAAATTTAGAATAAAAAAATACTATTACTGTCTAAATAAATTGACCGTAATAGTAATTATCTGTTGTTGCTATTTATTTTTTAGTAACAGCAACAAGATATTCTCTACTACTTATAAAGCCCTGACGAGAATGACTCTGTAATGAATTCTTAAAGCTAGAAACTTCATAGCCTTTTTCTTCAAGATTTTTATAAAATTCATTTTCATCTGAAGTTTTAACCTTGTATACATTGGCTCCAAGATGTTTAGAACCTTCAATTTCTGGGTAAATCATTTTTTTATCTCCTTGTGTTAGTAAAATTAATCTATCACAATATTTCTGAAAAGTCAAATATATATGGATAAAATCTGAAAATGTGTTTGAATTTTAATATGATGTAAAATATATGAAATTTGATTTGCAAAATCTTTTTTAAAAAGTAAAAAAATAAAATGCTAAATAATTTTTTTAATCCTAAGTCAATCGCTGTTATTGGCGCATCATCTAACAGAAAAAAGTTAGGATACGGAATGCTGAGAAACATTCTTGATCACGGTTATCGCGGGAAAGTCTATCCGGTGAATTTAAAATATAATAAAGTTCAGGGAATAAAAGCTTATTCAAGTGTTTTGGATATAGGTCAAAAGATTGATCTAGCTGTCATTGTCATACCGGCGCGAGCGGTTAATTTTGTTTTGACTGAGTGCGGAAAAGCAAAGATCAAAAACGTTATAATCATAAGCGCTGGGTTTAAGGAAATAGGAAAAGAAGGGATTGTTCTTGAGCAAGAGATGAAGGAAATTTCAAAGAAATATGAGATTAATATTCTTGGTCCAAATTGTCTTGGAATTCTGGATTCTACAAGCAATTTGAATGCATCATTCGCAGAAGGTATGGTTCAAAAGGGCTCAATTGGATTTATTTCCCAATCTGGAGCAATATGCACAGGAATGCTTGATTGGGCGAATTTAAATAATGTCGGATTCTCAAGATTTGTGAGTATGGGAAATAAGGCAATGATCTCTGAGATTGAATTGTTAGAATTTTTTAAGACCGACAAGAAGACAAAAGCAGTTTTGGCTTACTTGGAAAGCATTGAGAGGGGAAAAGAGTTTATGAAAGTTGCCGCGGAGCTGGCAAAAATTAAACCTCTTTTCATAATTAAGCCTGGAACAAGCAAGGCATCTTGCAAAGCGATGAAGTCTCATACTGGAGCGCTTGCTAATAAAGAAGAAGCAGTCAAAGTTGCTTTTTCTCAAGCTGGTATTGTTCGTGTGAATAACCTCGAGGAATTGTTTAGTGTTGCAAAATTACTTTCTCGTTATGATAGCTTGAATAGCGATAAAATTGCCATCATTACCAATGCTGGAGGTCCAGGAGTGATCTCCACTGATGAGGTAGAAGGCAATGGTTTGAAAATGGCAATTTTTAAAAAAGAGACAACAAATATTTTAAAAAATGGCTTACCGCCTACGGCAAATATACATAATCCGGTTGATGTGATCGGTGACGCTAAAGCTGACAGATATGAAATTGCCATTGAAGCATTGTTGGCTGACAAGAATGTTAGTGGAATAATTTCTATTTTAACTCCGCAGAAAACTACTGAAATAAAAAAGACAGCGAATTCTCTTGTAAAATTTTCAAAAAAAAGTTCAAAACCGGTTCTGGCAAGCTTTATTGGAGGAGTTTCAATCGAAAATGAAGTCAAGATGCTCAATAAAAGTTCCTTGGCTTTTTATAATTATCCTTCACAAGCGGCATTTTCGTTGGGAAAACTTTGGCAGTACAAAAAGGCGAAAAAAGATGCTGCGAATTATTTGAAGATATTAAATGCCGATAGAAGTAAACAAGGCAACAAAGAGAAAGTTTTAAGCAAAAAAATGGATTTTATCCAGTCATTGAATGTTTTGAAATCTTATAAAATTCCAATAGTGAGATCGCTCTTGGCAAAAAATTCCTCTCAAGCTATCAAACTTGCTAAAGAAATAGGATATCCGGTTGCCTTGAAAATATCTTCAAGTAAAATTAGCCACAAGACTGAAGTTGGCGGAGTGAAAATAAACATAAACGACGATTTGGAAGTTAAGGAATATTTTGATGAAGCTAGGAAAAAACTTGGGGCTAAGTTAGATGGCATCGTTATTCAGCCTATGGTCAAGGGAGCAGAGATCATTTTAGGCGTTAAAAAGGATGAAAATTTTGGACATTTGATAATGTTTGGTCTTGGAGGAATTTTTACGGAAATCGCTAAAGATGTTTCATTCAGATTTGCGCCAATTGATAGAAAAGAAGCGTTAAAAATGATCAGAGAAATAAAGTCATTCAAAATTTTAGACGGGTATAGAAATTTGCCTAAAGCGAATTTGGATTCTATCGCAGATGCCTTAGTTGGTCTATCTAATTTAATTTCCGAACATAAAGAAATCAAAGAATTGGATATTAATCCTTTGATTGTGACAGAAAAAGGGTGTTTTGCGGTAGACGTTCGGATAGAAATATAATAATAAATTTCTTATAAAATTAAACAAAATCAATGGAAATACCAAAAGAAAAAATAAAAGATGATATAGGAAAATTTATAGATCCTTTTCATATTGACAAAAAAAGACAAGAGAAGGTTTATGATGAGATCAGAGAGAATGCGAAAGGGGACTTTGACTTTTTTGTTCTGACGATTTTTTCCGGAATAATCATTACTTTAGGTCTTGTGGTTAATTCTTCGGCGGTTGTTATCGGTGGAATGCTTCTAGCGCCTTTGGTTTGGCCGATATTGTCTCTGTCAATGGCTATTATAAAAGGAAGATCAAGGCTTATCCAAGATTCTGTTTTCACTTTACTTCGAAGCACGGCTTTGATTTTTGTAATCGCTCTTTTTTTAGGGCTTATGTCTCCGGATTATGCTTTGCAGGGAAGCGAATTTTTATCTCGGACTTCTCCGACAATTTTTGAATTGTTTATTGCGTTGGCCGCGGGATTTGTCGGGGCATTTGTGATTACTTATCCCAAAATCGGTGCTGCGATCGCCGGTGTTGTTATTGCGGCAGCAATTGTTCCTCCTATAGCAGTTATGGGCATCTCAGTCTCTCATGGAAATCTTGGGATGGCAGGTGGATCCTTTATTCTTTTTATGTCAAACTTAATAGCTGTTACATTTTCGTCTTCAATTTTATTTTTAATTGCCAGATTTAAGGGTCCTTCATCCGAGAAAGGACAAGAACGGAGAAAAAGTAATATCCGTTGGGCTTTAATTCTTTTATTTGTGATGACAATACCACTGTTTTTAATTACAAGCAAAGTTGTAAAAGAAAATAATCAGCAAAATATAGTTCGAGATGTGACAAAGGTTATAATTCCTGATTCAAATATAACAGATGTCAAAATTAGCGAAAAGAATAATATATCTACTGTTTATATAACCATTCAACATTCCGGAAGTTTAACAGAAAAGCAAATTAATGAATTAAAAGATATTTTATCTATAAAGATGGACAAGATCGTAGTTCCTAGAATAACAATCGTTCCGATAATTAAGACCTGGGAAGATGTTAGCCAATAAAGTTGTGGAAAGGATAAATAAAAGTTATAATACAAGAAGATATTGAAAAAAACTAGCAGAATTTCTAATTTTCAATTTATAATTTCTATTAAATTTTTTATGAATCAATTTTCAAATAATCATTTGCCATTCTGAATTTATTTCAGGATCTTCTACCTATTACAGTAATCAAACCTATGAATCTTCAAATATTTTGACTGGGACGAAAACACAGTTGCCGTGTTGAATAAAAAACGATTAAATTTACATTGTAAATAAAGGAGGCTCTGAAAAACTAATAAAATTCTATTAAAATACAAAAGATTCTAAAACAAGTTCAGAATGACAACATAAGAAAAGTTTTAAAGTTATTAATATAAAGTATCATGAAAAACATCTATCAAATTAGAATTCATTCTCGCGGAGGACAGGGAGCAAAAACCGCGGCGCAGATCATTGCTGAGGCTTCAATTGAAGAAGGGTGCTTTGCGCAGGCTTTTTCGGAATATGGTCCGGAACGGTCAGGAGCTCCGATGAAGACATTTCTTAGAATCAGCAAAAAACCAATTATGCTTCATAGTGATGTTCGAACGCCTGATATGGTCGTTGTTTTGGATCCGTCTCTTCTTTTGAATGTTGACGTGACAGAAGGTCTTGCTGATGGCGGAATTGTGATTTTGAATACTTGCGAGGATGTTGAAAGTCTAAAAAAGAAATTAAGTAAAAAGAATTGTAAGGTTTATACAGTTGATGCTAAAGGAATTGCAATGAGGATTATTGGAAGAGACTTGCCGAATACAGCGATTATGGGTGCGATCATAAAACTTGTTCCTTTAATTCCATACAAGCATGCGATTGAAGAAACCAGAGAAAAGTTTGAAAAGAAATTGTCAGAAGATTTAGTGGAAAAGAATGTTGAGGCTTTGAGAGAGGGATATGAGAGCGTGGAAATATAGTTCTGAATTTACTTGGGTTTATTTTTTGAAAATGAAAGTTAATATTTGCTAAATACGATTAGAATTTTTAATTTCCAATTTTTAATTTTATAAATAATCTTTAATAGCAAAATTTTTAAACTTTTTTATAAATGTTAAAATGTTAATATGTTAGTATGACTAATCTAAAAACAGCGAAACAAATCCCCATTGGGGGAAAAATAATTGAAGCGGGGAATTCAAAAGAATTCAAAACTGGAAGTTGGAAGGCAAAAATGCCAATCCGAGACAAAGAAAAATGCATTCATTGCATGCGTTGCGCCGTATTTTGTCCTGATATGGCTATAAAAACAAAGAAGGTTAAAGTAGATGGCAAAGAAAAGCTTCAAGTAACAGACGCGGATATGGATTATTGCAAAGGTTGCGGTATTTGCGAGGTTGAATGTCCTGTGAAAGCGATTAAAATGAAAGATGTGTGTTAACATTGATTTTTTTAAAAAACAATAAATTTACTTGATGCTTGTCAGTTTTTGTCAGTGGATTTTTATTTGGAATTTGGCATTTAGAATAATAAATTCAGTGTTTCTTTGAATTACGGAGCACTGTTTTCCTATTATTTTGAATTCAATAAGAGCGAAAAATCTGTAAGCAGTATTATGCGAAAGAATAATTGTTTTAAATATAATCAACAGATATCTCAAGCGCTTCACTTTAGCGAGATGACAACTAAATAATAGAAATAAAAAGTTTAAGTCAGAAAAATTGAACTAGCAGAGGAAGAGTTGTTATAGAACAAATTTATTGAATTCTGTATAGATATTTGATCCGGAAAAATAAAAAAAACACAGAAGCATTATTTTTTACTTCTATGTGTAATTTTAAAGATTAGTCTCCTGATAAAAGTTTTGGCCCGGACCTCTTGATGCATGCATCTGTATTATTTCTTTTCCAATTGATATTGTAAAAAAATAAAGTCGATACCAGCCTTTATTTCGTCGTTTGCTTGTCATTGTTCTACGCGATATAACCGTTCCCTGCTCTTTATGGCCATCTTCATATTCTAGAGTTACCTTTTTTCCCATTTGTAATCACCAAATTAACTTATATATTACTTTGAATTATAGAATATCTTCGTTTATAATTCAAAGCACTTTTCATTATACATTAATAAACCATTTTGTCAACAGTCGCTGCTTACATTCTATTTCAAAGTGTAATTAATTCAAAATAAATTCATTTTTCCAAATTCCAAATTTTAATCCCATGATCCCATATTTTACCTTCCAAGAGATAAATTTAGGCGTGATAACGATTCAAGTTTGGGGGCTTATGGCGTTTCTGGGATTTTTAGTTGCTTTATTTTTTTCCATAAAAGAAGGAAAGAAAAAGGGGATAGATGAGGAAAATATTTGGGATGTAATGATTGTTTCCTTGGTCGGAATTATTATCGGCTCAAGAATTTTCTATCTAATTTTTAATTTTGAAGAATTTACGAGCTTAGTTGATGTTTTTAATATATATAATAACGGTGGATTTTCTTTTTTAGGTGGAGCAATAGTAGCCTCAGTATTAATATATATATATTCAAGAATTAAAAAAATAGATATTTATAAATTGGGTGATGTTTTAGCTCCTGGGGCAATAGTAGCAATAATAATAACAAGACTCGGATGTTTTTTAATTTATGATCATCTGGGAAAGGTTACGAGTCTTCCTTGGGGAAGAGAATATATTGATCAAACAATAAGGCATCCAGTGGCGCTATATCATTTAATGAGCTGCATCATTGTTCTGTATTTGATACAACATTTTAAAAAGAAGCGTTTAAAAAAAGGAGTTTTAGTTTTGTTGTTTGTATTTTTTTATTCTTCTTCAAGATTTTTTATTGATTTTGCGCGTTGTTCCGATTTAGCTGTCTGTGATAGTCGTTATTTAAATTTAACTTATATTCAGTGGACTCTATTGTTTGTAATTCCATTTACGGTTTATATGTTAAAAAGAAAAATAGACCTCTTGCGTAATTAATTTCGTGACGAAATTTTCAGATTTTGAGGCATAATTTTTCAAATAATTTTTGAGGTTTAGCCAAGGCTAAGCCGAAAAATTTTTGGGAAATTTGACCAAAATCTGGAAATTGCAGTAGAAAGTAATTACGCAAGAGGTTTAATATGATTGTTTTTAAAATATCATTAATTAACATTAATTCTCATTAATTTTACTATAGCCTCTTTTCCAGCGGCCGCTGGAAAAGAGGCTATAGTTCTAGCGCTTCTGTTAATTGTATTAGACTGCCTGACATCAGTGCATACAGGGGAAGTGTAGAAGCTTAATTTATTATTATTTCTATGTTATAATATTAACAGAAACATTAATCCTATAAACTAAAATATGAAACAACACATTGAGAGAATATCAAATGGCCTTTATATCCTTCTTTTTGGTTTTGTTTTTTTGTGGATTTCGCTTGGTTTTGTCAAAATGAATGTAATTTTTCAACTTTTAAAATTGTGGCCGTTATTTTTTGTAATTGTTGGAATTGAGATTATATTTAAAAGAGCCAAGCTGTCATTTTTGAAGTTACTTTCTCCTATTATTGTAATAAGTTCTGTAATTGGAATTATATTTGTTTCTCAGGCTGGTGATCTTTTTCATCAAAGACAAATAGAGATATTTAAAATAAACCAGAATTTTCTATCTGATGAAAAAATCGCGGATTTTAACGTAAACTTCTCCCTAGGAGAGCTGTTTATAATTGATGCCCATGATAATTCAATTAGCGGAGATCTAGCTGTTCCAAAAGGAATTGTTCCTGAATTGAATTTTAAGGAATTTGAAAAAGAAGATCTTTATGAAATCTCTGGTAATCCATTGAGCGATTATGTTTTTAGCCCATGGGATAATAGTCATAAATGGGACATAAGAATTGGCAGAAATATTTCGTCTAAAATAAAAATAAAAACTTACGCGAGTAAAAACAAGTTTAATATGTCCAACCTTTCTGTTTCAGATTTTATATTGGATACTAAGATCAGTTCAAATGAAATAATATTAAACGATACTATCAAAAAAATAAGAATTAATTCCGTTGGTTCTAAGTTAAGCATACTTATTCCCAAGGAAGTAGGAGTTAAGATATCTTTGAATAAATTTTTAATAATTGATAATTTTAAGGAGCTGGGATTAAACAGGGGCTTTAAGGAATATGTTAGTCCAAATTATGAAGATGTGACAAAGAAAATTGATATAGATTTGGATTTGAAATTTTCTGAATTGGAAATAAAATATTATTAGTAGGATTAACTTGCTTAAACCCTAAATTTAGAAATTGGATAGTTTTTATTATAATTTAATAAAAAAACATCAGAGAAGGATGAGTTTTGTTGTTCTCGCATCATTTTTATCTACATTTATTTTTGTTCGTATTTACGTTGTATTGGGAACTGTCGGGATTATAAACGATCCTCATCTTTATATAAAAGGATATCATGTTCATCACCTTAATTATGGAATTTTTATTCTAGCTTTTGCTGGAATTCTCGCATTATTTTTTCAAAATACTAAAAATAGGCTTAAAATAGGGATAATTTATGGAATAGGAATGGGATTAACCTTTGATGAATTTGGCATGTGGTTTAAGCTTGAAAATGATTATTGGACGCGTCTAAGTTATGATGCAGTAGTCATAATAGGTTTGATTTTTGTTAGCGTAGTTTATTTTCCGTCTTTTTGGTATGGAATAATTTATCATACAGAGAAAGGGATTGAAAAAATAAAAAGTGTTAAGAATAACGACAAAAATTAAAAACAAAATTTATTTTGCAACAAAGCTATGGTTATAATTTGTTAAAACGATATTATGAAGATAGGAATGTTTATAAATTATTACACTCCTTCAAAAGGAGGAATGGAAACTTCTGTTATTAATCTCTGCAAAGGACTTGAGAAAGCGGGGCATAAAACTTTCGTTTTTGCTCCTGAATATCCGAATTATAAAGATGAAAGTAAAAATGTTTTTCGATATAAAAGTTTTCGTTTTAATTATGGCGGTTATTTTTATGTGATTCCATTGCCATTTTTTTCTAAAGCGCGAGAAGCAGTGGAAAAATTAAATTTGGATATAATTCATAGCCATCAGCCATATTCTTTGGGCAATGAAGCGTTGAAATTTTCAAAAAAATTAAATATTCCTTTGGTTTTTACATATCACATTAAATATGAGGATTATAATCATTATGTGCCTTTGGTCCCTGAATCCACTTCAAGAAAATATATCAGAAAAATTACAACAAAATATTCAAATCAATGCGATAATATTATAGTTCCTTCAACTGCAATAAAAAAATTATTAATTGATCATGAAATTAAAGCTCCAATAAACATTATACCAAGCGGAATTAATATTAATAATTTTCAAAATGATACTGGCAAAAAAGTAGAAATAAGAAAGAAGTATCAAATTGAACCAGACGAAATTCTACTTATCACCGCATGCAGGCTAACGGAAGAAAAGAACCTTGGATTTTTAATAAGATCTTTTGCCAAAATCGTTTCAAAAGAAAAAAATGTAAAGTTTATGATGGTTGGTGATGGAGCTGTAAGAAAAGATTTAGAGAAAATGGCAAAAGAGTTTGAAATTAAGGACAAAATGATTTTTACGGGGCTTGTTGACAGAACTTCCATCGTAGATCTTTATCAGGCAAGTGATATTTTTGTTTTTGCCTCGCTTACAGAAACTCAAGGGCTTGTGGCGGTGGAAGCAATGGCGGCAGGAGATCCGGTTGTAGCGGTCAAAGCAAGTGGAATTGAGGATATTGTAAAGAATGGAGAAGACGGATTTTTAACTTCCGAGTCAGAAAATGAGTTTTGCGAGAGTGTTTTGAAGATCGTAAATGACAAAGAATTAAGAGAAAAAATGTCTTCTAATGCAAAAGTTAATTCAAGAAAATTTGAAATTGCTCCATGGGCAAAGAAGGTGGTTGAATTGTATGAAAGCTTGATGTAGTTATGTTTAAATTGTGCCTGTTATTCTGAATACTGAACTAAATTCAGCACAGGCCCGTTTCAGAATCTTTGTTATTTTAGGTTTTAATTTATTTTATTTAACTCTAATCATCATCTACGACGCAAACACAATTATTTTTTTAATATCGTAATTGTGTTTTCATTCTAATCAAAATGTTTTGTGATTTATAGGTTTAATCAGCGTAATAGCTGATAGATTCTGAAACAAGTTCAGAATGACAAAAAATAATAGACGATAAATATAACAATACAACAATGCTCTCAATAATCATCCCGACTAAAAACGAAGAAAAATATTTGCCAATGCTTTTGGAAAGCATCAAGAGACAGACTTTTAGGGATTATGAGATTATTGTGGCTGATAATAAGTCAGAAGACAAAACACAGGAGATCGCGAGGAAATATAATTGCGTTATAGTTCAGGGGGGAATGCCGGGACCCGGGAGAAATGCGGGGGCTAGATCTGCTAAAGGAGATGTATTACTTTTTTTGGATTCTGATACAGAACTTGAAAACGAAAGTTTTTTAGAATTGCTTGTTGAGGAATTTAATGACAGAAAACTGGATGCGGCTGTGCCAATGGCGTATGCTGATGGCACAAGCCTGGATAATCTTTTCTATGGGTTTTGGAATAATTTGGTCAAAGTATTTCAGCGCGTAAGTCCTTTTGCGGGAGGATGGTGCATATTTGCAACCAAAAACATTCACAATAAAATAAAAGGATTTGATGAAAGAATTGTTTTGGGAGAAGATTCTGATTATGCGAAAAGAACGGCAAAAATTGGCAAATTCAGAGTTTTGCGAGGCGCCAAAGTTAAAGTTTCTCCGCGAAGGTTTGCCGAAGAAGGCCATTTAAAAATTATCATCCAAAGTATTTGGACGGGATTACACTGGGCCGTGAAAGGAAGAGATAAAGAAAACAAAGCAGGTTATAAATTTAATATTTACAAGGATAAGAAGTAGTTCATTGACCATTATTCATCACCTCTTTTTTGGTCTTGACAAAAACTTTATATCTGTTATACTGTCTAGTAATAAAGTAAAAACTTTTATGGAAACTTGTAGCACTACAACTATTTACGCTGTGAAAGTGATTAGCCTCCTAATTAGGTAGCTTGTTTTTAGTCTGGTTTAAAAAAAGAAAAAACCAAATTAAAAGTAATCTACGCAATGGGTAGGCTTTTTTGTTAAAAAAATAAAAAATATTATCTTCTTGGGACAGGTTTTATTTAGAATTTTATTATAAATAGAACCTGTCCAGAGGGGACGGCGCAAATTAATAAAAGCCATTCAACGTGATGGCAGGTATAAAACAAAGTCCCGGGTTATCCCCTGGGAATGGAAACCAATATTAATTTGTGAAAGTTTTTAGAAAAGGAGAGAGATCATGGCAAAAAAAGTTGATGTATTAAAATCAGAAAAAGAAAGTACGGATCAAAGAATTCAACTTCGGATACTTAAAGAAACTTGGAGCGGATCGCCTCCAGTATAATGAATTTAGGAAGGATATTTTACAGGAAAGTTGATATTGAGTTATCACTTTCCTCTTTTTTATTTTAATATTTTACAATATATTGTTTTAATTTTTTGCGTGACATAGTTGTTCTGTGTCATTATAGTTTAACGATAAGAATTTCAAAATCACCATTCTACGTTCTCTTGAGAGCGGTTTATTATTTGTAATTTTAGCAAAAGACAGTCTTTTTTAAGGACTGTCTTTATGATTTGCATGATCGCTATTATTACATTTGATTGAAAGATGTTTTAAAAATAATTTATCGTTAAGAATTTGAATTAAAATCGCTATTTTTTGTAATTTTGTCTTCAATTTTTCGACAAGAGTCTAAAAACTTTTGGCGAATCTTTTTCGCGTAAGGGTTGTAATTATTCATATCGTAAAAAAGTCTCCAAGTGTCTCCTGTCGTGTGGCGATATATTTTTAGTAGATCCGTATACCCAGGTGTAAATATTTCTTGTTCTCTGATTCCTGCGCTCCAAAGCGATCTTCCGAGAAAATGAACGAGACCCAGAGTTGCTGCGTTTTGCTTGTCATGATTCTGTGGAGTTGTTTGGATTATTTTAAGTCCTAAATTTCTAAAAAGCTTTCTTAACTCTTGTAATTTTGTTTTCGAAATATTAACGGGGCATAAAACGATCTGATGGCCCCTTAGATCCCAAACTTGTTTTTTCAGATTGAAATTTGTCGTGGCCGGCCCGAACATCGGATGCGCTCCGATCGTATTCGCGTGAGTTGGCATATATTTTTTAAGCCATCTGCACGGATAAACTTTTACGGAGCAAACATCCATAACAATCGCGTCCGGTTTTACAAATCGGGATATGTTTTTAATGATTTCTTCGGTTTTGGATATCGGCACGGCGATAATGACAATATCGCTTTTTGATGTTGTTTCCAGATCACAAAATTCTGCTCCTATAATTTTTGCTTTGTCTGGAATTTCTTTCTCATTTCTATAGTGATATATGCGGATTTCTGCGTTTTTTTTCAAAATGCTTGCCAGCAAAGATCCAAAATTTCCAAATCCGATTATTCCTATTGTCATATTTCTAAAATTTAGATCTATAAAATTACATGGTTGCCGCTATAAATGTCGTGAAGTTAAATTTTAAATCCTGTATTCCCTCTTCAAGCAGGTTTAATTCATATAGCTCTGCGCATTTTTTGCAGGCGATTATACCGGTGTCTGAAGAAATTTTTCCTTCATGCAGATCTTTTGCCGCACTGGCTGTGTCGGAATATTCCTGCAGTTCCAAATTTTCCCATTTTCTTTTCAAATACATTCTGCACTGTTTGAGCGCCTGCGGATGAGAAGCTATTTTTTTTATGTCTTCTGCCTTTGTTTTTGGTTTTGCGAGCAAACAATGTCTGACATTGATTTCAAATATATTTTCTATGTTAAAAATATATTCACTCATAGCATAAATTGCTTCATAAACGATACCGCCATTTGAATTCTCAATTGGAAAGATTCCTTTATCCATCTCTCCTTTTTTCAGGGCTTTCATTGTGTTTTTGACGCTTATTAAATATTTGATTTCATAGTTCTTTATGTTGTTATTGTGGCAATAATAATTAGCGGCTTCTTCCGAAAAGCTTCCAATATTGCCCGAAACTCCGATTACTATTTTATTCATATTTAATGAGTTTAATTATTTATAGGTTTATCTTATCATAAAATTAAAAAAGAGTCATTACTTTAAACTCTGAATTCGAAAGGTAACTTCTAACTGTCATTGCGATGACAGTGAGGAGTTAATTCAAAAAGCTCCGAAAACCTTCTCTTGACATAATTATTCTTTTTGCTATACTAATATTATTGAAATAAAATATCTTATGAAATACACAAAAAACAATCAATTTTTCTTTTATAGCTTTTTTAGCCGTCACAAGCGATAGGTTGTTGTTATAGCTTGATTTTTCCAAAGAACAATCCATCGCAAAGATGGTTTTTTGTTATTTAAATTTAATTTTTATCAGTAATTTATATTATTTATGTTATGTGGATGTGTTGGAGAAAAAAAGATTAATAATTGTCTAAATCAAATCATTAAAGCCGAGAATAACGGTGCGAAAATTATTGAATTGCGTCTTGATTATTTGGAACATAAAAATGATTTAAAGCAGATAATTTTATCTTCCAATTTGCCTGTTATCTGCACTAACAGAAATAGCGATCAAAGAATTTTGATTGAGGCGATAGATGCCGGCGCAAAATATATTGATATGGATATTAATGAGATTGAATATGATGTTTTGAAATATGCCAGAAAAAAGGGATGTAGGATTATTCTTTCTTATCATAATTATAAGGAAACTCCCTCATTAAAGGCAATACTTGCTATAGCAAAAAAATTTCAAAAAGATGCAGATATGATAAAGATAGTAACGACTGCAAGATCACAAAAAAACAATGGCATTATTCTGTCGCTTTATGGCGCGATAGAATATCCTCTTATCGCTTTTAGCATGGGCGTGATCGGACAGCAAACTCGAATTGATTGTTTGGCGCATGGAGCATTGTGGACATATTGTAGTATTGGCCGCAAAAAAATAGCTTCTGGACAAATGAGCTTGGGTGAAATGGCAAAAGAAAAAATATATTGTGTGATCGGAAGTCCGATCAGACACTCAATGAGTCCGGTTATGCATAATAAAAATTTCAAATCATTAGGTCTAAATGCAAATTATAGCGCAGTACAAGTCAGCAACCTTAGCCAATGGATGAAAACCGTTCAAAAAAGAGATATTCACGGGATCAATGTTACAATGCCTTACAAGACAGAAGTGATGAAATATTTAGATGAGATTGATCCTTTGGCAGAGAAAATAGGCGCTGTAAATACGATTCATAATAGAAACGGAAAATTGATTGGTTATAACACAGACGCGTTTGGTGCTTTGCAGGCTATAAAAGAAAAGACAAAAAAATTGAAAAACAGAAAGGTGATAATATTAGGTTCAGGAGGAGCTGCCAGAGCGATCTCGTTTATTCTTGAAAGAGAAAAAACAGATGTAGTTATTATTTCCAGAAACATAAAAAAAGCAAAAGAAATTGGAAAAGCGTTGAAATATAATAATAAAAACATCAAAGAACAATTACAGGAGGCGGATATTTTGATCAATTGTACTCCAATTGGAATGAATTCCAACGAAACTCCAGTGCCAAAAGAGAGTTTGAATAAAAATCTAGTTGTGTTTGATATAGTTTATACTCCCATCAAAACAAAGCTCATCAGAGATGCCGAAGAGAAAGGATGCGAGACAATCTTGGGATATAAAATGCTTGCCTTTCAAGGAGCGCAGTCATTTCAAATTTGGACAGGAAAAAAGCCCAATGTTTCAATTATGCTTGATGCTGTCAAAAAACAACTTTTACCAAGTATAGTCTTGACGGGATTTATGGGTTCTGGAAAAACAAGTGTGGGAAAAATATTAGCAAAAGATCTTGGACGAGAATTTATTGATATTGATGAGGAGATAGAAAAAAAGGAAAAAATGTCAATTAAAAATATTTTTAGAAATCACGGCGAAAAGCATTTTAGAAAATTGGAGAATGAAATTCTCAGAGATGTCGCGTCAAGAAAGAATGTAGTAATTTCCTGTGGCGGTGGAATTGTTCTTGAGGATAAAAACAGGCAAAGATTAAAATCTTTTATTACTGTTAATTTAAAGGCGGAACCAAGAACTATTGCTCAAAGATTATCAAAGGATAAAAGCAGACCGTTATTATTCGGACTAAGCAACAAGGATAAAATAAAAAAAATATCTAGAATATTGAAAGAAAGAGAGAATTTATATAAAATTACGGCAGATTATTCCGTCAAGACAGACGGTCTCAGCAAAAAAGAAAGTGAAAAAGAAATTATGAGATCAATAATTAAAATTTAATGGTATGGAATTAAAAGAAATAAGAATAAAATTAGACAAAATAGATAACGACTTGGTTGAAATTGTCGCCAAAAGAATTGAATTAATTCCAGAAGTTGCTGAGTATAAGAAGGAACATAATCTTGAAAGGTATCAAAAAGGAAGAGAAGACCAAATTATTACAGAATTAAGAAAAAAGGCTTGTGAATTGAATGTTAATCCTGATCTAATAGAAGATCTGATAAAAAGGATCATTGAAGAATCTCATAGAATTGAAAAAGAAATTATGAAAAAATAATTAAATTAGGAATTGCGTATTTGGCGTTTACAGAAGTTCAGTTTCTCCGTATTTGGTCGTGATTTACAATTTAAATGTTATATACAAGGCAGTACTTAAAATTAAATTGAATGTGTAGAGGTTGAATCTCTTATATCTCTTAAGTTCTATAAATAATAAATTATATGTCTGAGGTCAAATTAATTTTAAACAAATGTGTTCTTGGGAGCGAATCGGTGAAAATTCCTTCATCAAAAAGTTTTACGCATAGAGCTATAGTTTGCGCCGCTTTGTCATCCGGCATTTCTAGGATTGAGAACCCTTTAATATGTGAAGATATTTTAGCAACGATAGAAGCGTGCAGATCTTTTGGAGCGAAAATAGAATTAAAAGGAAATGTGATTGAAATTGAAGGTATCGGTAATAATTGGAAGAAACAAAAGTCTAGCGTAAAAATAAATTGCCGAGAATCCGGTTCGACAATGAGATTTATAATACCACTTTGCAGTGTTTTGTGTGAATCATCTGAGATTACTGGCAAAATAGGGCTTTTGAATAGGCCGATCTATCCAATAATAGATGCGTTAAAACAATTAAATATAAACATAAAAGCAAACGGAAAATATCCACCTGTTCATATAAGAAAAGGAAAACCGAAAGCTTCTGTAATTCACATTGCCGGAAATATAAGTTCACAATATATTTCAGGGCTCTTGTTCTCTTTGCCATTGTTAGATGGTGATAGCACTTTGATTATTACAACTGATTTGCAGTCAAAAGATTATGTTTTGATGACTATTGATGTATTAAAAAGGTTTGGCATTGAAATAATTACATCAAGCGATCTAAGAAAATTTACGATTAGAGGAAATCAGAACTATAAAGCTGTTAAATGTTATGCCGTGGAAGGGGATTATTCCGCAAGCGCTTTTTGGTTTGTTGCCGGGATTTTTGCTGCTAGAAGTAAGATAATCATCAAAGGGCTAAGACATTCTTCTCTTCAGGGAGACGCGCAAATTTTAGATATATTAAAAAAAATGGGCGCAGATATTAACTTTCAAAATGGTAATTTCATTGTCAAAAAAAATCGTTTGAAAGCAATTGAAATTGACGCGAAGAACATTCCTGATCTGGTGCCGATTCTTGCTGTTGCAGGGACTCAGGCTTATGGAAAAACAATCATAAAGAATATTGAGCGCATCAGAATCAAAGAATCTGATCGAGCAAAAGCAATTACAAGCCAGTTGAAAAAAATGGGCGCAGTAATTGTTGAAAAAAATAATTCACTGGAAATAAAAGGGCCGACAAAGCTTGTTGGATCGGAAATTGATACTTTTAATGATCATAGAATTGCTATGTCAATAGCCGTTGCTTCTCTTGTGACCGAAGGAGAAACAGTCATCAATGATCCAATTTGCATAAAAAAATCATATCCGAATTATTTTGATGATCTAAGAAAATTAGGCGTAAATGTTGTTCCGATAACTTCAGAGTTTGGAAAAATCGTAAAGATGACGATCTATGGGGATTCTCATGGCAAAAAAGTGGGTGTATGTCTTGAGGGAATACCAGCTGGAATTCAAATATCAAGAGCTCAAATACAAGAAGAAGTTGATAAGCGCAAAAGCATTAGCTCACTGACTACTCCAAGAAGGGAAACAGATGCAGTAAAAATTGTTCAAGGAATAAGAAATAATCTGACCACGGGAGAAAAAATTAATTTGGAGATATTAAACAAGAATGTTAATTCTCATTCTTATGAGCTGATAAAAAACACGCCTCGACCAGGTCATGCGGATCTTGCTGTCAGGACAAAATATGCCAGTGTTTTTGATTATCGCGGAGGAGGTTTTGCTTCCGGCAGGATGACCGTGTGTATGGTTGCGGCTGGTTCAATTGCAAAGAAAATATTAGTTAATAATGGAATAAAAATCATTGCGTTCACAAAACAAGTCGGCAATGTGAAGATGAGCAAAAACCCAAGCTTTAAAGATTTAGAAAAAAATACTTATAAAAATTTGGCAAGGTGTCCTGACAATAAAGTCGCGTTAAAAATGATAAAAAAAATTGAAGAAACAAAAAAGAAGAATGATTCAATCGGGGGCATTGTGGAGTGTATGATCATTGGCTTGCCTGTTGGACTCGGAGAGCCCTTATTTAATTCTATGGAAAGTGTTCTTTCTCAAGCAATGTTTTCAATTCCTGCGATTAAAGCGGTAGAGTTTGGTTCTGGTTTCAAATCTGTTACTATGAGCGGAAGCAAACATAATGATAGTTTTCATTTTGATGAAAATGATAATATAATTTCTTCGTCAAATAATGCGGGAGGAATTTTAGGCGGGATAACGACCGGGATGCCTATTATTTTCAGAATAGCGGTTAAGCCGACTGCTTCTATCGGTTCTGTGCAAAATACGGTTAGTTTTGAAACTTGCAGAGATGCTAAAATTACGGTTGGCGGAAGGCACGACCCTTGTATTGTCATTCGAGTTCCTCCAGTAGCTGAAGCGATGGCGTCAATTTCAATTCTTGATCTGTTGTATCGAGCATAATTTATTAAATAAAATAACCAAAAAAATATGAATAAAGAAAAGGAAATTCTACTGGCAAAAATCATTGATCCAGAGAAAAATCGCGTTGTAATTCTGCCAATGGATCATGGTGTGAGCGAAGGTCCGATTGACGGACTGATAAATATGAAGGAAACAATTTTAAAGGTTAAGCAAGGAGGAGTTGACGCTATTGTGATTCATAAAGGAATTTATAAAAAATACAAAGAGGTGATTGGAGATTTACCGGCGCTAATTCATCTTTCTGCTTCGACAAAAATAGGAAATGTTTTAAAAAAAGTTCTGATAGCAACAGTCCAAGAAATCAAAGAATTAGGAGCGCAAGGCGCGTCAATTCATGTAAACCTTGGCAATAAATATGAAGAAGATATGCTCAAAGATCTTGGAGTTGTTTCGCGAGAGTGCGAGAGAATCGGACTGCCGCTGCTTGCAATGATGTACCCAAGAGACGAAGAAAATGGAAGAATAATTTCATATACGGATTCAGAAAGAGTTAAACTTGCAGCCAGAGTGGCCTTTGAGTTGGGTGCTGATATTGTTAAGGTTCCATATACAGGCAGCGCGGAAAGTTTTCAGGAGGTTTGCCAAGGCGTTGATATTCCGGTTGTAATTGCTGGTGGGGCCAAGGGCAATGAAAAAGAAATGCTAAAGTCTATTAAGGATTGTGTAATGGTTGGCGCGGCTGGAGTTTCTATCGGACGCAATGCTTTTCAAGCTGATGATATACCCAGGACAATTGGAAAAATAAGAAGCGTTGTATATGATAACTAGTTTTTAATTAAAAAATAAAAATAATTTCATGAAAAAGTTTTGGTATAAAATATTAAATTGGGATAAAAGATTAGTTTCAGCTGCAATTGAAAGCGGATTTGATTCTATCTATGTATCGTCCGATGATGTCAAAAAAGTCAGAGAACTCTCCAGAATAGGAGTTATTTCAAACAACAAAGAGGCTGATCTAGTTTTAGATAAAGACGTTAAAGAGATTATTATCAAGTCAAAGGAATCAGAAAAAGATATTGTTAATTTAAATGGAAAAATTCCTGTTATTATAAAAAATAAAGATTGGACTATAATTCCTCTTGAAAATTTGATTTCCAAAACGACTAATTTAATTCAGTATGTAGAAAATTACAAAGAGGCGAAGGTTGCTCTTGAAACGATGGAAAAAGGCGCTGACGGCATTGTCCTTGAGACAAATGATATGAATGAGATTAAAAAAGTTGGGAATCTGATCAGAGAGATCCAGAACGAGAAATTATCTTTGACAGAAGTTGAGATAGACAGAATCAAACAAGTTGGAATCGGTGATCGTGTTGTTGTTGACACTTCAAGCATTTTGAAACCGGGACAAGGGATATTGGCGGGAGACTCATCCTCTGCGATGTTTTTAGTATATAATGAAAATGTTCAAACTCCTTATTGCGATCCTCGTCCTTTTAGGGTTAATGCGGGAGGAGTTCATGCTTATGTTCAGATAGCAGGAGATAAAACAAAATATTTAGGAGAGCTGGCAAGCGGATCAAAAATAATGGTTGTTGATCAAAACGGAAATACGCAAGAAGCTATTATTGGACGAGTTAAAATTGAAAAGAGACCAATGCTGGCAGTATATGCTCATTATCATAATAAAAAGATGAGTTTGATAATGCAGAATGCAGAAACGATTCGGTTAACGAAAAAAGATGGAAGTCCTATTTCCGTTACAAAATTGAAAAAGGGAGATAGGGTTTTAGCAAATCTTGAGCAAGATGGGGTTGGTAGGCATTTCGGTCAAAAAATTAAAGAAACTATTTTAGAAAAATAATAAAATGGAAAAAAGAAGATCAAAAATAATAGTAAATAAATTTGGCGGTGGAATTCTAACTTCAAGATATATTCTTGTTGCCAAAAAACGGATTGAACAGCAAATAGAAAAAGGCTATAGCCCGATTGTTGTAGTTTCAGCGCTAAACGGAGTGACAGACGATCTAGTTGAATTCTTTTCTGAGCTTAATAATGTAAATCTGCGAAGAAGAAAAGAAAATAGAAATGAAAACAGACATATCGAGAATTTAATTGATTTGTTCATTAAGGATATCAGAAAAAAGCATATCTTAATGATGCGAAGAGTGAAAATAAGCGAAGAAGATCAAGACAAGATAATGCTTTCTTTTGATCAAGTATTTCAGGAAATGAAAGATGATTTTGCTGCTAGCACTCGTTTTGGAGGTTTGGATATGGTTCAAGATAAAATTCTTTCATATGGAGAGCGACTAAGCGCTTTGTTTTTCTGTGTATTTTTGAATGTAAATGACATCAAAGCTAAAATATTTCTAGCAGAGGATATTCCAATTACAACGGATAACGTTCATTTGAATGCAAATATTAATTATAATGAAGCATCAAGAAATACTAGAAAAACATTAAAGTCTATGAATGCGATACCTATTATAAACGGATTTACCGGAAGGGATAAGGATGGAAATATTACAACCTTGGGAAGGGGTGGAACAGACACAACAGCGTGTTTTGTCGGAGCGGCGCTAAAAGCAGATAGGGTTGTCTTGTGGAAAGATACAAAGGGAGTATTATCCGCAGATCCGCGGATCATTCAAAATGCTAAAACAATCGCTTATCTCAGCTATGAAGAAGCAGTTGAATCTGGAAAGATCGTCCACGACAAAGCCATTTCTTATGTGAAAGACTCTAAGACCCCTTTGGAAATTGTTTCTATATCTGATACAAAAAAATATACTTTGGTTGGACCCCAAAGCAAAGAAGATGTCGGCGCTAAAATTATTGGCTTCAAAAAAGAATTAATGCTTATGGTTATAACCGATGATAGGGTGAGCGAATATGGATTTCTTTTTGGTGTTGCAAAAATTTTGAGTTTCCATAAAATTAATATGGTTTTAATTCGCAATACTCGCGACAGTCTTCATGTTGTAGTTGAAAATGATAATGTCAATCTAGAGAAGGCGTTAGAGGAATTGAAAAGGAAAAAATATTTAATTTGTTGTTGGCCTGTTTGTATGATAACTTTAATCGGCAGTTTGAATTGGAAAATGGTTAATATTTTCAATGATGTGCTTTTAGAAAATTGTTCAAATCCTCAATTAGGCGCTTTTCCTTATAAACATTGCGTTCGACTGGAAGCTGTCGTAAAAAGTACAGAAATGAAAAAAGTTATGCGCGAACTTCACAAGAAGTTTATTAATTGAGATTTTGCTTTGAGATATACTAATATTTTAAAGCATGGAAATAAAAATATGTATTTTAAAACCTAATATATTAATAAAATAATTAAGTTAGATTATGAAAAAATATAAAGTAGGAATTTTAGGGGCAACTGGCATGGTCGGTCAAAATTATATTAAATTATTAGAAGATCATCCTTGGTTTGATATTTCTTATCTGGCAGCTTCTCCCAGGACTGCGGGAGAAAAATATGGCAGAGAGATGAAAGACAAATGGCAAATGGATGTTGCTATGCCAGAGAATGTGCTTAATATAGTCCTTGAAGATGTTGGTAATGTTGAAAAAATCAAAGGAAAATGTGACCTTGTTTTTTCTTCGTTTGGGATGAATAGTGATGAAAAGATCAGAGATTGTGAAAATAAATATGCAAAATTTGGCCTGCCGGTTGTCTCTAGCTCTTCTGCCAACAGGCATACAAAAGATGTGCCGATGATCGTTCCGGAAGTGAATTCCGGACATTTAGAAATGATTAAAATTCAGAAAAAAAATCACTTATGGGATAAAGGATTTATTGTCACTAAGCCAAATTGCAGCTTACAAAGTTATATTATTCCGGTGTATGCGCTAATGAAAGCCGGTTATGAAGTCAAGAAAATGATAGTTACGACTTTGCAAGCAGTCTCCGGAGGGGGGTATCCCGGCATAGCAAGTTTAGATATGATTGATAATGTTGTTCCTTATATCGGAGGAGAAGAAGAAAAGAGTGAAACAGAACCATTAAAAGTACTAGGAAAAATTGAAAATGGAAATTATAAAAATTTTGATGATTTGAAAATTTCAGCGCACTGTAATCGAGTTCCCGTAGCAGATGGTCATTTAGCATGCGTGAGTATGCTTTTTGGAAAAAATAAACCAAACAAAAGCGAGATTATAAATATTTGGAGAGATTTTAGACCAGATATTCAAGGATTAAATTTACCGTTTGCTCCGAGTCCTACTATCATATATAAAGAAGAAGAGAATAGACCTCAACCCAAAAAGGATCGCCAAGAAGGAAATGGCATGGCGATTACGATTGGAAGATTGAGAGAGTGTAATGTTTTTGATCATAAATTTACTTGTTTAAGCCACAACACTATCAGAGGAGCAGCAGGCGGCGGAATTTTGCTTGCAGAACTTTTAGCAAAAAAAAGGTTGATTTAGTGGGACAGAATTAATTTATTTATCAGAATTTACAAAGCCGTAAATGCAGAAAAAAACGGAAACATATGGTTGACATATATTATCTATATGCTATTATTGTTTTTAGATAAAGAATCAGTTCAATATAATTATGAATCATACAAAGAATAATCAATTTTTCTTTTTTAGCTTTTTTAGCCGTCATCTGCGATAGGTTGTTTTTTCAGCATAATTTTCTCAAAAAACAATCCATCGCAAAGATGGTTTTTTGTTTGTTTAAAGGCGCTTGTAATTGCAATAATAAGAATGGAATTTACCCTTTAGGGTTTCAAAAATCACTGAAATTCTGGAGGGTGGATTTAAGAAATCACCTAAAACAAAAAGATTCTTTGAACCGATAACGGCGGAATTAAAACTAAAGTAAAAGAGGCAGAAATATGAATGAAATAAAAGATGAAATTGAAGTGAGGGATCCCATTCTTAAAATTGCCGACAAAGTGCATCAAGGAATGGAAAAAGGAAGAGAGTTGGACAAAAGACGTAATTCTTTTGCAGGGCGTCAGAATGGATTCTGATGCCCTTTATTTATTATTAAAGGTTTTTGTCATTTGATATTGTATAGCTCTGGATGCCCGGTGTCTTTGGAGACACGGGGTGTCTATAGGAGAAGAGAGTCAAAAACGATGACTCTCTTCTTTTCTATTTAGAATCTTATTTCTATTTTTCCACTGCCAAAAAATTTGTGAAATTAAACTTCAAGTCTTGTATTCCTTTTTCCATAACAATAAGACCATATAAAGTAGCGCAGCTTTCAGGGGCGAGGACGGCAGTGTCCTTGGAAAGATTTCCCTCTGAGAGGTCTTTTGCTGATTTCGCGGTATCTTCAGTCTCATGCAGGCCAGTTTCTCCCCAGTTTCTCTTAAGATAAGTTTTGCATTGCTTGAGCGCCTGATCATGAGAGGCTATGTTCTTTATATCTTCTTTTTCAATTCCTGGTTTTGTTAGCAAGCAATGAACCACGGGAATTTCAAAAATTTCTTTTATTTTGAATGTATGCCTTGAGATCGCATAAACACTTTCAATAACAACACCGCCGTTTGAGTTTTCAATTGGAAAGATGCCCAAGTCAATTTCTTTTTTGTCAATTTCAGTGAGGACTTTTTCTACGGAAATAAGGCATTTAATTTCATAGTTTTTGATGCCATTTTTTCTAGCGTGTTCATTTGCGGCTTGTTCCGAAAAACTGCCGATATCGCCAGAAACGCCGATTTTTATTTTTTTCATAGAGTTAGTTTATATTAATTTATTTTGTAGAAACGCGATTTATCTAGTTTAGATGCGGTATAAATTTTTGTTAAATTAAAACATCTTTAGACGCGATAAATCACGCCTCTACTATATGTTGGTAATAGCTGTCTGGATAGGTACTGTGGAACTTTCAAGAGTGGTTGGGGTGAATAGTCTTGGATGAAACCTCTTAAAACAGAACAGAAAACATCATTTACATTCCTTGCTTGAACAAGTCACGCTGTCGTTTTTTGCGTAAACCATCAGGCTATCGCATTTTGAGCACTTTTCTCCAGTCGGTTTACTCCAGAGCGCATGTTTGCAGGACGGATATTGATTACAGGCATAAAAAATTTTGCCTGCCTTTGATTTTTTTTCAACGATCTCTCCTTTGTCGCACTCTGGACATTGGACACCGGTAGATTTTACTATTGATTTTATATTTTTACAGTCAGGATAACCGGAACAGCCGAGAAATTTTCCATAACGGCCGATTTTAAATGTCATCGGCTTTCCGCATTTTTCGCAAACTTCATTGGTGGTTTCTGGTTCTTCTATTTCTCCCTTGTCATTCAGCTGTTTTGTGTTTTTGCAGTCTGGGTAATTACTGCAGGCCATAAATTTTCCAAATCTGCCAAGTTTGATAATCATCGGCGATTTACACTTTTCACATTTTTCGTTTGTTTTTTCTTCAGTAAGCTCTTTTTTGTCTATTTCTTTTTCTTTTTCCATTAAATTTTTGTTAAACGGTTTATAAAAATCATTTAATATTATAACCCAGTCTTTTTTATTTTCTGCTACTTTATCCAAGTCTTCTTCCATTTTTGCGGTAAACTTAACATCTACAATTTTGGGAAAGTGTTCAACCAAAAGCTTATTTACTATAACGCCAATTTCTTGCGGATGAAGTCTTTTTTCAATTTTCTCAATGTAGCCTCTATCCTGAATCGTGCTAATGGTTGGAGCATAGGTTGAAGGTCGTCCAATTCCAAGTTCTTCAAGAACTTTAATTAAACTTGCTTCGTTAAATCTGGCAGGAGGTTGAGTAAAATGTTGTTCGCTTATAATTTTTATAAGGCCTAATTTTTCTTTTTCTGTCAGTTCTGGCAAGACGATTTCTTCTGATTTCATCGGATGTACCTTTAAAAATCCTTCAAATTTTATCGTTGAACCGTTCGCTCGTAATGTATATTTGTCGCCTGCGAGAATATCAATGCTGGTTGAATCTACAATAGCGCTTGCCATTTGAGATGCTACCATTCTTTGCCAAATCAGTTCATATAATTTGAATTGTTTGCTGTCTAAAAATTCTTTAATACTTTCCGCATCAAGTTCCGGGTTTGTCGGACGAATGGCTTCATGCGCTTCTTGCGCTCCTTTGCTTTTTGTTTTGAAAAATCTTCTTTCGGAATATTCTTTGCCAAATTTAGCTTTGATATATTTATCAGCCGATTCAAGAGAGCTTTTACTCAGGCTCAAAGAGTCGGTTCTCATATAGGTTATCAAACCGCTTGAACCTTTTTGACCGAGGCTAATTCCCTCATAAAGTTGCTGAGCGATCATCATCGTTTGTTTGGCGCTATAACCGAATTTATTGCTGGAAGCTTGTTGTAAAGTGCTGGTCGTAAAAGGCGGCAGGGGGTTTTTCTTAGTTTCCTTTTTGGTTATTTTTTCAATTTCATAATTTGCTTTTTCAAGATCTTGTTTGATTTTTTCTGCTTCATCTTGATTTTTTACGCCAAGTTTTCCAATTGACTTGCTATCAACCTTAACTAGCCTTGCTTCGAAACTTTCTTGTGATTTATCTGTAATTTTTTTTAGTTCTGCTGTGATATTCCAATATTCCTCTGGTTTGAATTTATTAATTTCTTCCTCTTTCTCAACAATGAGACGAACTGCCACAGATTGAACTCGTCCCGCCGAAAGTCCGTAGCGGATTTTTTTCCAGAGAAGAGGGGATAGTTTGTATCCGACAAGACGATCTAAAATTCTTCTGGCTTGTTGAGCGTCAACTAAATTCATATCTATATCACGGGGATTTTTCAAAGCTTCTTTAATGGCTGATTTTGTGATTTCATGAAAAACTATTCTTTTGTATTTTTTTTCTGATTTTCCATTTCCGAATCCTTTCAAATTTAATAATTGAGCCAAATGCCATGAAATTGCTTCCCCTTCACGGTCTTCATCAGACGCCAGGATAATTTCATCACATTCTTTCGCCTGTTTTTTCAGTTCCGTAGCCTGTTTTTTGCTTTTTGGGTTGATAACATATTCCGGCTCAAAATCATTTTCCGTATCAACCCCCAACTTACTTTTTGGCAGATCGCGAAGATGTCCAAAAGAAGATTTGACAATATATTCTTTTCCTAAAAATTTGGAAATAGTTTTCGCTTTTGTGGGAGATTCTACGATGATTAGTTTTTTGGTTTTTAGGGTTGACATATTTTTAATTTTGGATATTATTACAGCAAATAGAAGATTAGTTGACTTGCTTTTTTATAAAACATTAAGCAGGCTCTAACTGGAGGTAGTAAACAATGAGTAAATTATCAGTTGTCGTATTACTGTTATTGGCTGTGACAGTAGGAGGGTGCGTAGAAGAAGAGCCTATTGTATATGATATGAACGATGAACTACAAGATTTGTTTGAAAAAGCGATAAAGGAGAACGCTAATACAAGTTCAAATCTTTTTGAAACGAAAAATAAGGTCATCGGTTACAACAATTTTTTTGTTGTTGGAGTAATAGAGAAAGATGGAGTAAAATGTTTAGAAGAGGAAGCTTTTTCTTCAGAGCCTGTTTATTCCATCACTTTCGTTGATGGAAAGGTTTGGATGGTTAACAACGAACCATTTAAATATGATACAAATTCTCCAACTGGATTATATATTTATAAGAGTGTTGTATTTGAAACTTTTAAAATAAAGAAAATTATCACATAGATGGGGCTTTCGAATAAGTCTCTTTTTTTTATCTCATTAAATTTTAAGTCAAGATCTAAACTGATTAAAATTAAAACTTTTTACTTTATAAGTTTTCAGCTTTCTTTTATATATTTCATCCCGCCAACGTTTTTGACTTTACCTTTTATCTCCATAAGTGTCAATAAACTGGAAATGGCTGTTACATTCATTTTAATGATTTTTGCGAGTTGGTCAATGTGAATTGGTTCGTCAGGATGTAAATTTTTCAAAATCAGCGCTTCCTCTTTATTGTCAGGGATTATTTCTCGTGCTTTTTTTATTTCTATTGCAGATTCAAGGTTAAGTTCTTCTAGAATGTCTTCTGCTTTTGTAACAAGTTTTGCTCCAAGCCTGATAAGATTATTAGAGCCTTTGGAGGTTGGGGAATATATGCTTCCTGGAATAGCGAACACTTCTCTGTTTTGTTCAAGCGCGAATTTAGCGATAATCAGCGAACCTGAAGATTCTGCTGCTTCAATAACTAAAATTCCTAAAGACAGGCCGCTAATAATTCTGTTGCGGGCAGGAAAGTGTTGCTTGAGAGGGGGAGTGCCAACTGGATATTCACTGACAATTGCTCCTCCACTTGAAATTATTTCTTCGGCAATTTGATAATGGCTTGACGGGTAAATGCTATTTGTATCAATTCCGCCTCCCAAAATCGCAATAGTTTTGTTTTTCAATTTCAAGCACTCTCTGTGTGCAATGCCATCAATGCCAAGCGCCATTCCGCTTACAATTAACAATCCTGCTTGCGACAGTTCTCTTGCTAGCTGAGAAGTAACTTGTCTTCCATAGGTAGAAACTTTTCTTGAGCCAACAATGGCGATTGCAACCACCTCCTTTTTTATTTCTCCCTTATAATACAACAAAGCCGGAGCAGTGTGAATTTCTCCCAGAAGCTCTGGATATAATCCGTCGTTCGTTGTTACTATTTTTATGCCTTCTTTTTCAAGTTTCTCAAATTCTTTTTCAGGAGAAATTTCTTTTTTAAACTGAATGATTTTTCCTATTACATTTTTTTCCAATCCTGCTTTCTCGTATTCCCCTAAACCTGCATTCCACGCATTTTCCATTGTATCAAAATAGATTTGCAGTTTTTTGAAGCGTAACGGTCCCATTTGAGGGATGAGATTGAAAGCGTTGTAAAATTTATGGTCAGGGGTTGACATATTTTTAAAAGTATGATAAAATGTCTTGTTGAGTGAAAAATGGCGGAATTAATGGTAAATATCGGATATTATTCCGGGGTGAGATCTTTAGCCTGAGAATAAGGCTAGTTGGCTTAGTTTTAAATTTGGGCCAAAGCTCTTGCTTCAACTTTTTACTTTACAAGCTTTATAAGTTTTTAACTTACTGTCCACTATCCTGTTTATGAGCGGTGAAAATATAACAACCCCTCCTTAGTTGTATGATTAGCCTTAAAGTCATGGTCTATTTTTCTCGTAAAGCTAGATCCTGCGCTTGTAAACAGGATAGTGGTCGGTAAATAATAATAATCTCCAATTCTCAATTATATAATTGTTAAATTGATTAAGATAATTTTTATAAGAAGAAAATCGGATATTAAATTTTAGTATTTGATTTTTTTGTTATAAGGAAATTATAAAAAATAAAGGAGGCTATTTGAATGGCAGAAGACAGGGAATTAACGCATTATGAAAAGATGCTTTTAGGTGAAATAGAGAATGAAATGAAAAAACTTTCAAAAGATCTTGAAGTTAAAATAAAAGAGAAATTGGAAGTTGGAAGCAAAGAAGCAAAGGAAATTGTGTCTAACTTATTAGAAGATTCACGGATGATTGTGAATGATCCTCATGAGCTATTGTCAATTCTAAACGGAGAAAGAGGAGTGGAGAAGGTTCGTGATTTACTTCAAAAACATGTAATTCTTGATAATATTAATTTTGCTTTTAAGACTGTTGAACCAGTGAAGCAACAATTTAACAATACAACAATCTAACAATTTCATTCTCAATCTCTTCAATCACTTCCTCAATAATCTCCATCTCATCTTTACCAAACCCCTCTAGCACAAACTTTTCAGTTGGTGTTTTTTTGTTTTTGGTCATTATTCCGATTCTGATTCTTGTAAAATCTTTTGTTCCGAGACAGTCAATAATTGACTGGACTCCTTTGTGTCCGCCGGAATTTCTATTTTTCGAAATTTTATATTCTCCAAGCGGAATATCAAGATCGTCGTGAATGACAATTATATCTCTCGGGTCAATTTTGTAATAATCTAAAACAGCGCGAACCGCTTGTCCGGAACTATTCATAAAAGTCAAAGGTTTGACTAATATAACTTTTTCATTATCTATTGCATCTTGCGAAATTTCAGCGTTGAATTTGGAATTGAAACCGGAAACCGGAAACTGAAAATTATTCGCTATTTTATTTACGACTAAAAAGCCGGTGTTGTGTCGGGTTTTTTCATATTTTTTTCCTGGATTTCCAAGACCAATAATCAGTTTCATTTGAGTGGATTATAAATATAAATGTCATTGCGAGGAGCCTGAGAGAGCGTAGCGAACGAGATGGCGACGAAGCAATCCCGTGACTATGTTCACTGTGTGTAGTTACGGGATTGCTTCGTCGGCTTTTCTCTCACTTCGTTCGTTCAGCCTTCTCGCAATAACAATGAGATCTCAAAATCCTCTTCCTAACACAATCACAAAGTCTGCTTTACTGGAATTATTTTCTGATACTTCTATTATAACAGCATTAAACTTTTCTTTCAAAAATTCCAGCGTTTCCGGCTTCTGCTCTTTTGAATTATCATAAATTTGAACGCCGGAAAAGTCCGGCAGATCTATGTTGGTAGAATTTGTAATTCTATAACCTAATTCTTCTAAATCTTGCGCTACCTTATTTGCAAGATCCAGCGCGCCTGTGCCGTTTTTGATTTCAATATCGGCGCCTTCTTCTTGGATAAGTTCTATTCTCTCTTGTGAAATTTCAATGTCAAATATATTTTCGCTTAAATTTTTTATTTGGTCGTAACTGTCATCTTTTGCTTGTAAAGTGTATCCCATTCCTATGTGAGTGCGGTTCAAATATGTCTTTGTGTCTATGGTTTTTGCGGTAATTCTATGATTCTTTGTTTCCTTTGCAATTTTGTAAAATCGAGGAAGCTCTTTCAACTGAATATCTGTTTTCATATTACCGCTTAAAGAATTCAATATATTCTTGAAAGTTATAACGTCAAATTTTGTGTATTTTTCAAACATTTTTTGTTTTGTGGATTTAATTATGGCTTGTTGTCTTTGAATGCGGTCAAAATCTCCCATTTTACTATGTCTTGAACGGGCGACTTTCAATGCAGTTGCGCCGTCCAAATGATGCCAACCTTTCGAAATGTAAAAAGGGTCATATCCGCGGTTAAAATTTGGGTATGTTGGATCATTTATGTCAGTTTCTAAATAAACATCTATGCCGCCCAAGTCATCAATAATTTTTGTAAATCCTTGAAAGTCTAATTGTACATAGTAATGGATATCAAGACCGGAAATCTCATTCGCCACTTTTTTTATCAGGTCAATCCCGTTTTTTTTCGCGCTTTTATCTCCAAAAACTTTGATCGCGTTGATTTTGGTGTTTATATTGGTTTCTGGTATTTGAACATACATATCTCTCGGAAATGAAAGAAGGGCGGCTTCTTTTTCTTGTGGTTTAATGCTGGCAATCATAATCGTGTCTGTAAGTTCGCCCCCGCTATGGCCTTCTCCTCCAGTTCCTAAAAACAGAATATTAATTCTATTATTTTCTTCTCCTCTCAGCTCTTTTGTCGGATTAAAGACTAATTCTCTAAATTGCTTGATTATTGAGCTTTGCTCTTGACCAGCCGAAAATATTTTTTGACCAGCCGAAAATATTTCATAAGAAAAAGCTGCGACAAAAATTGCCAAGATTAGAAATGCAAACGCAAATAATTTTAAAATTAACTTAAACATCGTTATATTTTTATATCGTTGCATTGTTTAAACACATCCTGTATATAAATTCTAATTTTATTTTATAATAAACAGGCAGCATTGTCTAATCAAAATCATATAATCAAAATCATATAAACACTTAAACAAGGTTTTATCAATTTTTTTAGAGTTGATGTTGGCAATTATAGTAAATTAGATATTAAAATGATTTAATCTCAAAGCTATTGCAATTAAAATATTTTTAAATGATCTGCCATTGACTTGTGATTGAAAAACATGTATTATTAGGTTGTAGTTTTGGGGATAAAAAAATAATTTAAACAATTTTAAAAATAAATGACAGAATTAGACAACAAACTAAAGAACAACAAAGAAATTAAGAGTGAATCATCTTTTTCAGAATTAAAAGATTTTTCTTTCGAGACAATAAAAGTGATAATTATAAGCCTGATTATCATTATCGGAATCAGGTCTTTTGTTATGCAGCCGTTTTTTGTTAGTGGGAAAAGTATGGAACCTAATTTTCATAACGGTGATTATCTGATAGTAGATGAAATTAGTTATAGGTTTGGCGAGCCAAAGCGCGGTGATGTAATTATTTTTCACTACCCAAACGATCCAAGAGAGTTTTATATAAAAAGAATAATTGCTCTTCCGGGAGAAAAAGTAGAAATTGCGGATAATGGAATAACTATATATAACACTGAAAATATAAGCGGTTTTAAGCTTGATGAGATATATATTCCATCCGAAACACAAACAACTGGAAATTATGTTAAAGAATTAAAGAACGATGAATATTATGTTTTGGGAGACAATAGAACGGCTAGCGCAGATTCTCGTGTTTGGGGAGTTCTTGAAGAGCATTTTATCGTAGGTCGCGCTTGGATCAGAGCATGGCCATTTAGAGATTTTTCTGTGTTTGAGGAGATGAATTATGAATTATAAATTGGAGATAAGAACAGATTCTTGTAAGCAAGTAAAAGTGAAAAAACTTTAAGTAGGATTAAATTGTGTATGTGTCTATAAAGGTTTATTTCTTATTTTAAATTCAAATCTATGAAAATAGTTGCTATCTGTGGAAGTCCTCGAAGAGGAAATACCGAGTTTGTTTTAAAAAGAATTTTAACTAAAGCTGAAGAATTAGGAGCAAGAACAGAGCTTGTTTTATTACGGGAAAAAAGAATTGAATTTTGCAATGGGTGCTTGAGTTGCGAAAATGATTTTAAGTGTTCTATAAGAGATGATATGCAGATTATATATCCAAGCCTAGAAGGAAGTGATTTAATAATTTTTGGATCTCCTACTTACTTTGATTGTATAAGCGGTTTGATGAAGAATTTTATTGATCGGTTAAATCCAATAACAAGCAAGAAAGGCTTGGAAAATAAAAAATTTTCTTTTATGACAGTTGGACAAGCGAATATAGCGTCTCTCAATAAAACAATTAAATATATTGAGAATTTTGCCGATCTAACAAAAATGTTATTTATTGGAGATTTGAGTTTGATTGCGAAAAATCCTCAAGATATTGAAAACAATCCCGAAAGCATACAGAAAATAGATGAATTTACAAAAGGATTGATTGGTTAATTATTTTCGAGACAATAGTATTGTTGGTTGTAATTGCGAACGATTAGAGAGAGCGTGACAATCTCTGAATTAATATTATCTGACTTAATATTATAAATTAATGCGTATAAATTTGGTGTTGCCGTGTTGCTCTGATGAGCTCCTCGCAATGATATCTTGCAATAATTAAGAATTAAAATATAAATAAAATTCATAATTCCAAATTCATAATTCATAATTCAATAATTATGCCTCGAGTAAAAAAACAAGAGAAAAAAGAAATAATAAAAAGAAGAAGAAAAAAATTAGCTCCGATTCAAACAGTTAAAGGCATGAAAGATATTCTACCGCCAGAACAGTTTATTTGGAATTATGTATTGGAAACTGGCAGGAAATTATGCAATGATTTTGGATTTGGGAGGATTGAAACTCCTATTTTAGAGCGTACTGAATTGTTTCATAGGGGCGTGGGGCAAATTACTGATATAGTGGAAAAAGAAATGTTTTCTTTCGAAACACAAGGAGGAGATAGAGTTTCTTTGAGGCCGGAAGGAACTGCCGGTGTTGTTAGGGCCTACATTGAAAATGGGATGAATAAATGGTCTCAACCGGTGAAGCTTTATTACGAAGGTCCGATGTTTCGTTATGAAAAGCCGCAAGCGGGGAGATTTAGGCAGCATCATCAATTTGGCTTTGAAATTTTTGGAGACGAATGTCCCGCAATTGACGCACAGATAATATATTTAGCATGGAAGGTTTTTCAGAAAATCGGCATAAAGAACACAACCATTCAAATTAATAGTATCGGTTGCAGCGAATGTCGGCCAGCCTATAAAAAACTTTTGACTGATTATTATGAAATGAAAATAAACAAATTATGTCTGGATTGCAAAAGAAGACTGATTAATAATCCGTTGCGTCTTTTGGACTGCAAGGAAGAGAAGTGTATGCAGGTTGCTTCAGCGGCTCCGCAAATTATTGATCATCTTTGCGAGGAGTGTCACGATCACTTCAAAAATGTTCTGGAGTTTTTGGACGAACTTGAAATTTCTTATGTTTTGAATTCTAGTCTTGTTCGCGGTCTTGACTATTATACAAAAACTGTTTTTGAGGTCTGGGAAAGTAGTGCTGAGGGCGCTCAGTCTTCTTTGGGCGGTGGAGGAAGGTATGATGATCTTGTCAGAACTTTAGGAGGAGAAGAAACTTTTGCTATTGGATTTTCATTTGGAATTGAAAGAGCGGTAGAGCGTTTATTGCAAAGAGGATTTTATTTAGAGCAAAAAATAAGTAAAGACGTTTTTCTTGTGCAATTGGGAAATATGGCAAGAAAAAAGATATTAAGGCTTTTTGATATTTTAATAGATAATGACGTTACGGTCGGTGAGTCTCTTGGGCGTGGTAGTATAAAATCCCAGCTAAGAATGGCAAATAGATTGAATTCAAAAATTGCCTTGATCATTGGACAAAAGGAAGCGATAGATGGTACTGTTATTATTAGAGATATGGAAAGCGGAATGCAGGAAGTCGTTACGATAGAAAGCGTTATCTTGGAGGTTAAGAAGAGACTGAAGAAATAAAAATAAATTGCTCTATTGCTAAATTGTTATGCATAGCATAGCAATTTAGCAATAGAGCAATTTAACAATCTGAGAGATTACTTAGAAAAATTAGTTGTAAAATTAAATTTAAAATAATTGAAATACATAAATCTTAAAATTAATGAATTGTATTTTCTGTAAAATTATAAAAAAAGAAATTCCTGCAGGTATTGTTTTTGAAAATAAAGATATAATTGCATTTAAGGATGTAAATCCAATTGCCCCGGTGCATGTACTTGTGATTCCCAAAAAGCATATCATATCTGTCGCTGACGCGAGTGATGACGATGTTTTGTTGATGGGGAAATTGATAATGGTTGCTAAAAAAATTGCTGAAGATTTGAAAATTTCAAATAAAGGATACAAACTTCTTGTGAGAGTTGGAAAGGGAGGCGGGCAGGAGGTGGGTCATCTTCATTTGCATCTTTTGGGTGGAGCATATAACGTATAACGCAAAACATATAACGATCTTATATCATATTTTACGTTATACGTTACACGTTACACATTATACGTTGCTCTTTGCAGTATTTTCCAATTGTAAGATGATACCAAAATGCAGGAAAGTCTGCTTGCTAAATTTTTACTTTGTGTTATACTAGTTTCAGCTAGTTTTTTAATTCAAACTTAAATTTAATAGAAAGTTAGAGGTGAAAAAATGATAGAAGTAAAGAAAAAAGACAATGAAAGTATAGGAAGTCTTTTAAGGCGTTTTTCTAAAAAAGTTCAGCAAAGCGGGCTGCTTTTGCAGGCGCGAAGTTCAAGATTTAAAGACAAAAATTTAAGCAGAACAGAAAGAAGAAAGAGCGCGCTGAGAAGAAATGAGATCACAGGCGAAAAAGAAAAACTTAGAAAACTTGGAAAGCTTGAAGAAGACTTCAGGACGCAATCAAGGTATTAATGTGTAGTTTGCGTCTTTATTACTTTATGGTTAAAAATAAAAAAAGCAATGAACCTAAGAGACAAAATTCAAAATGATCTCAAGGACGCGATGAAAAGCGGTGATGGTATAACTCGCGGCGTTTTAAGGATGCTCAATTCGGATTTTAAGAATTTAGAAATAGACAGTAAAAAGAAACTGACGGATGATGATATCGTAAAAATTATTAAAAGAAATGTCAAAGGTCGCATAGATTCAATTGAGCAATATGAAAAAGGAAATAGGGAAGATTTGGCTGCCCAGGAAAAAAAGGAACTGAAAATTCTGGAGAAATATATGCCAGAACAGATGAACGAGGAAGAAATTAGAAAAATAGTCATTGATATTATTAAAAGATCAGAAGCATCAATTGTTTCTGATTTTGGTAAAGTAATGGGAATGGCAATGAAAGAAACTGGTGGAAATGTAGATGGAAGTGTGGTAAGTAGGACTGTGAAAGAAGAATTGGAAAAAATTGGAAATTAATTTCTACCCGGCTTTAGCCGAGGGTTTATGAGGTTTTAACCTCGCGAGGTTTAGTTTGATTCTTTATGGAATTTTATTCAAGATTTTTTGTTTTTATGTCATATATATCAATTAGGCACGCTAAATTAAATGAACTATTTCGAATAAAATATATTACCAAACTCGCTTATAAAATTCCCTATAAAGAAAATACATTAATTACCAGATCACACGAACCTGATAATATTAAAAGTGGTTTTTCTAAAAAAGAATTTTTTATAATTGTCGCTGTTTTCAATGATAAGATGATCGGCGCCATTAGATATAAATTTTCCAAAAAAATAGTTTGTATTTTTACAAATTAGCAGTTCTAAAAACAAATAGAAATAAAGGTGTTGGTAAATTATTAATAAATCAAGTTGAAGCAGTGGCTAAGAGAAAAGGGATTGTAAAAATATTACTTGAATGCATGCAAGAGAAAGAGCTACCTGAATATTACAAAAAATTTGGATACAGAATAGATAAAGTCAAACGACACCAAGGTCATCACGATGTTTATATGTCAAAAAAAATAGAAATTTAATAGTATGGTATGTTAAATTATGACTCTTCTAATTAAAAACTTCACTAAAAATAAACTCAATCCAAAGCACCTCAATAAAATTGCTGAAAAAACTTTGGAAGTTGCTAAGTTTAAAAAACCAACGGAAATAAGCTTGGTAATAGTTGGAGAAAAGAGAATAAGGTTATTGAATAAAAAATTTAGGGGTATAGACATGATTACAGATGTGCTGTCTTTCGGAGATGAGGAAGTAAAAAGCGGGTCTGCAAAATTTATAAGTCCTCCAAACAAAATTATATATCTAGGCGAAATTTTTATTTGTTATTCACAAGCGAGAAAACAAGCCAGAGAAAAAAAGCATTCTACAAAAAAAGAAATAGCTGTTTTGTTTATTCATGGAATTTTACATTTAGTAGGATATGATCACAAAGGAAGCTATGAAGATTCGGAGATGAAAGACATAGAAAGAAAGATTCTATCGTTTTTGTAGATTTTGATTCGGAAATTTAGTGTTGGTGTTTTTAATAAAAATTACATTGTTACATTGTTAAATTGCTGTATTGTTATGCATGGTATGGCAATTTAACAATTTAACAATTTAACAATTTAGTATGTATGATAGTATTTAGTTTTAAAAAACTTGCTAGAAGTTTTTCACATGCAATTAGAGGATTCAGGTGTGTTTTTCGGGAGCAAAATTTTAAAATACAGATTATATTTTCTATTGCTGTTTTTGTTCTAATATTATTTTTCAATCTCAAGTTGTGGGAAATAGTTGTTTTGATCATGATGATTACTCTTGTTTTGGTATTGGAAATCATTAATTCAATTTTTGAGAGAATTATGGATATTCTACAGCCAAGAGTTCATCCTTACGCAAAAACGGTAAAAGATATGATGGCTTCGGCAGTTCTGACGGCATCTTTAGGGGCTTTTTTTATCGGTTTATTGATTTTCTGGCCTCATTTTAAGGATATTGTCCAATGTTTTTGAAGAAAGCTTTTTTATTTTTTAAAAATGTATTATAATACAAACAATGAATAATGAATCATGAACAAGGAATCATGGATTTAAAATTATCATTCATAATTCATTATTCATAATTCATTATTCATAATTCATTATTATGTCAAGAGGAGATATTCTAATAGGGATTGATATCGGGACTAGCGCAATTCGAACTGTTATTTCTCAAAAACAGGGAGAAGAGTCAAAGCCTCTGGTTTTGGGAGTTGGCGTAGCTTCTTCGTTTGGAATTAACAATGGAGTTGTTGTTGATATTGAAGAGACTATCAATGCGATAACTAAATCAAAGGAATTGGCAGAAAGAACGGCTGGAATTCCGGTTGAACACGCGTTCGTGAGTATAAATGGAAATCATATTTGTTCTCAATTTTCCAAAGGTGTTGTTGCTGTTTCAAGGGCAGATGGAGAGATTAGCGAGGAAGATATAAACAGAGTTATTGTTGCTTCACAGGCAATATCAATGCCGAATAATAAGGAAATAATTGATGTGATCCCATGTAGCTATACAATTGACGGACAAGAACAAATAAAAGATCCGACAGGAATGAACGGTGTGCGGCTTGAGGTAAATGCTTTGGTAATTGAAGGGTCGGTTCCATTTATAAAAAATTTATATAAATGCATACAGCGTTGCGGGATTGATATAGATGATCTGGTTTTTTCTCCTCTTGCTGTCGCAAAGGCAGTTTTGTTAAAGCGTCAAAGAGAATTGGGAGTAGTCGTGATTGATATTGGAAAGGGCACAACTGGAATTTCTGTTTTTGAAGATGGCAATATATTGCATTCAACCGTTATTCCGTTCGGAGCAGGCCACATTACAAACGATATTGCCATAGGGCTTAGAACTTCAATTGATGTTGCTGAAAAAATAAAACTTGAATATGGCACCGTGCTCGCTGCTGACATAAATAAGAAAGATAAAATAGATCTTTCTCGGATTGATAAAAATGAAGAAGGAGTTTTTACCAGAAGATATATTGCAGAAATTATTGAAGCAAGAACTGAAGAGATATTCGTAATGGTAGACAAAGAACTTAAAAAAATTGACAGAAGCGGCATGCTTCCGGCAGGAGCTGTTATAACCGGTGGCGGCGCTAAAATGCCGGGAATTGTTGCTATGGCGAAAGAGACCCTTCGCTTGCCGGCGCAAATTGGTTTTCCTGTTGAATTAAATGGAATAATTGACAGGGTTGATGATCCTTCATTCGCCACGGTAATGGGACTTATTATGTGGGAGGCTGATGAAAATGGAGTTTTTTCTTCAGGCGGTGGAAAATTTAAGCTTCCGTCACTAGGTGGAATTGGGCAAAAAGTGCGAAAAATTTTCAAGACTTTTTTGCCGTAAAATGGAATTATAAATAATGAATTAAGAATCATGAATTGTGACGGTTTGTGAAATTAGAAAAAATTGTTTTTGAGAAAATATGAGTGATTTACATTTTGTCATTTCGATTGGAGAGAGGCGAAAAGAGAAATCCCTTAAATAATATAAGCTTCAATAATAATATTGAAGAGATTCCTTACCCAAGGCTTGGAAAGACATAAAAATTTATATAAAATTATTTTTTAACTGTGAGATTTATGAAAAAATTACCGTAAAATATAATTTTATACTTTATTATTGCAATACTTTTAATTTTAGTAGGATTTATTTACATAGATAAACAGGTCTATATATCACATCAAAATGATGCAATTGAAAATAATTTGACAGAGGAAGAGGCTTATCAAGAGTATCTAAAAATTATAAACGAATCTAATGAAATATTAAAAATAAAAGAGCAGCAAAAAGAAATTAACAGAAAAGATGAATTTATTAAGGTAGTAATAAATAAATTAGGCAATGAACATTATATAGACATACAGAATGGAAATGAGTCTTATTGCATATGGAGATATAGTGCTGGAAATGGTAACATTCCATATATTGAATTAACAAAAGCAAAAACACTAAACGAAAAACATCATCTCGTTTTAAGCGATTCTTTCTGGGATTTTAGTGTCTATTGTTTTGATGATTTTGGTAATAATTATATTGGGAATTTAGATAAAGAATAATTTTATCTTTGAAGATTGATTTTTAAAGATACGCAAATCGTGATATTATTTTTTTAATCCCTAATCCCTAATTCCTAATTCTTGTTTTTCTTGCCTAAATTTTCAAAAAAAGCTATTATAACAATACAACAATATAACAATTTATTAAAAAATATATGAAAGAAATTAAGCCGGAATTTGAAACATTTGCCAGAATTAAGGTGGTTGGTGTTGGTGGTAGCGGCAATCACGTTATAACCAGAATGATTGAAGCGGGGTTGAGCGGGGTTGAGTTTATTGGTGTTAACACAGATTCTCAAGATCTTCACCATTGTAAGTCCCAAGAGAAAATTCATATTGGGAAAAACTTGACAAGAGGGCTCGGCGCTGGGATGAATGCTGATGTAGGAAGACAGGCGGCAGAAGAGAACAAAGATGAAATTCAGGATGTTTTAAAGAATACAGATATGGTTTTTATAACTTGCGGACTTGGAGGAGGAACGGGAACTGGAGCTGCGCCAATTATCGCCGAAGCCGCCAAAGAAGCCGGAGCTCTTACTGTCGCGGTTGTAACTAAGCCGTTTGCGTTTGAGGGAATTCAAAGAAAGAGAATTGCTGAAGAAGGTTTAGAGAATTTAATAAATCAAGTTGATACAATCATAACTATTCCCAACGACAAGATACTTCAGGTAATAGACAAGAAAACTTTATTGCTAGATTCGTTTAGAATTGCGGATGATATATTAAGACAAGGCGTGCAAGGAATTTCTGATCTGATAACTCTTCCTGGAATTGTAAATGTGGATTTTGCCGATGTAAAATCCATTATGCAAAATACAGGATCTTCGTTGATGGGTATTGGAAAAGCGTCTGGCGAAAATAGGGCAACTGAAGCGGCGAAACAAGCGATTAACAGCCCTCTTCTAGAGCTATCTATTGATGGTGCAAAGGGTGTTTTGTTTAATGTTAGCGGTGGATCTGATCTGACTATGGTAGAGGTGAGCGAGGCAGCGAATGTTATCACAGAATTTATTGATGATGAAGCAAAAGTTATATTTGGCGCTATCACGGATGAAAATTTAAAGAAAGGAGATATCAAAGTTACGGTAATTGCAACAGGTTTTAACGGACAGTCTGGTAAAAAAGAATCCTCAATTGATGATATTAGGAGAATAAATGATTTAGAAAATATATTAAAAAAAGAAGATAATAATGATGATAATAACAAAGAAATTGAACCAAAAGAAATGAATAAAAGTGATTTTAAAGAAACTGATTCTGAGATTGAACAAGAAAGCAATATGTTTTCTCCAAAAATAAATTCTATAGATACTGATGATGAATATGATGTCCCGGCATTCATTAGAAAAAAAATGAAAAAAGATAAATAAACGAAATAATGGCAATGTTCTTATGGAGATGGATTTTTTAATGTAAAGATGATTTATAAAATTTTAGATGTTTAAATTGTCAAATTGTTATATCGCTAAATTGCTAAATTGTCATTAGTATAATATAAGTGACGTGACAGTTTTAAGGCAGTTTTTTGTTTGACTTAAATTAAACGCAATTTCAACTCATAAATTAAAAAATTTTCTAAATCAAAAAAATGAAAAAGCAAACGCCATTTAATTTGGCTTCAATGCCAAAACTCATTATATCTGTCACTTTAATTGTAATGCTAGGAGCTTTGTTTGGGGCAACAAGCTATTTGGCAAGAATGCCCAAAATAGATTTGCCGATTGTAAATCCTATCATTAAAGCTCAATGCGAAGTTAATTCTGATTGCGAGTTAGTTTACGTTGGTTCTGATAAATGTCCGCCATGTGATAAAGCGAGGGATGATTTTGAGTGTCTTAATGAAGACAAAGCCAAAAAGATAAGAAATAACGGGGATGGTTCTTCTGTTATATGCGCGCCGTGTTCTAATGGTTTTGATAAATATAATTGTGGATGCGAAAATGGAAAATGTGAGAAAATTAAAACAGAGTCAAGGGAAATAATTCTCACAACAGATAAAATGGAATATGGGACAAGAGAAGAAATAAGATTAATTGTAAAAAATGATTCAGAAAATTCAATTTGGTATCTATTGGACGCTCATTCAATCAGTTTGAATTTATTTGGCTATCAAAACGGGGAATGGGTTTTTGTTCCGATTTTGCCTTTCCCTCCTTTTTCTTCGGAATATATTCCTCAGAAATTTGAGCTCGAATCGTCTGAATCAGTAAGTCTAGAATATGTTCCAATAAAGCATATTGACAGAGTTTTTCTAAATTTTTCTAAATATAAAATAGGTTTTGACTATAGGCAGAATGAAGAATCGGGTAGATATATAGAATCTTTTTCCAACGAATTTACGATTAAAGAAAAACTAGCGCTTGATCCGAGGTGCGGGGAGGAAATTAGAACCTTTGATAAGGAAGGAGCAGGGCATGTTTTAGTGGGACATGGAATTAAATTTAATTTAAGTGAAGAGAAATGTATTGTAGTATATGCTGGTAGAGAAACATGGTCAGTTGAATCTCCCTTTGAAACTTTAGAAGAATGTCAGGAGGTTTGCGAGAAAAAGAATATTGACATTTCCGACTGGCAGATTTATCAGAATGAAGAATTTGGGTTTGAGGTGAAGTATCCAAAAAAAGAAATAGATATCTCAATAAACAATGATACTTATTTATCTGGAGTGGGAATAATTTTTTCATCCAATTCTTTTAGAGTGATCACAGGTTTAAGTCATAAAGGAAACATTTCAGATTATAGATATATGGATATACCATCCCAAAAGATTAAGAAAGACGGTTTTCAAATTTATTCACTTAAAAACTCATCCGTGCCATTTGTAGCATTTGCTAAGGAATTTAATGATAATATATATATCATTGAATTTCAGGGAGATACGGAATTGAATTTTAATGAAGAAAAAATCCTCTCCACTTTTAAATTTATAGAAAAATAAAAGGTGAAATATCATATTTATTAAACGACACTAAACTAAAACTCAATGAATCAAAAAATAAAAGTGAAACAAATTAGAAAGAGGGACGGCAGGGTTGTGAAGTTTGAAAAAGCTAAAGTTGTCAAGGCAATTCACAAAGCGTTATCCGCTACTGGCGAGGGGAATAAACGCAACGCACAGGAATTGGCAAAAAAAGTAGATTGTGAAATGAATAAAAGATTTACGGTCAGAAACGGCGGAGGGAAGATGAAAGCGGAAATTCCGACCGTTGAAGAAGTGCAAGATATTGTGGAAAATTTTTTGATTAGGGAAAATTATATTGATACGGCAAAATCTTATATAATCTATAGAGAGCAACATAGGCTTCTTCGGGAAAGTCAGGATGTTTTAAAAAAATCAGTAGACCTCGTTGATGATTATTTGAAAGAAATTGATTGGCAGGTTAAAGAAAACAGTAATATGTCCTATTCACTGCAAGGTTTAAATAATTATATTGCCAATGTAATAACTTCCAAATATTGGGTTGAGAAAATTTATCCTCCAGAAATTAGAGAAGCGTATAACAAAGGCGATTTTCATATTCATGATCTTGGACTTCTTGCGGTTTATTGCTGCGGGTGGGATTTGAAAGATTTAATCACTAACGGGTTTGGTGGTGTTAGCGGAAAGAGCGAAAGCAAGGCTCCAAAACATTTTAGATCAGCATTAGGCCAGGTTGTAAATTTTTTCTATACGCTTCAGGGAGAAGCTGCCGGTGCTCAGGCTTTTTCAAATTTTGACACTCTTTTAGCGCCATTTATTAAATATGACCAGCTTACTTATCGAGACATAAAACAAGCCATTCAGGAATTTGTATTTAACATGAATGTGCCGACCAGAGTAGGATTTCAAACGCCATTTACAAACATTACTATGGATTTGACAGTTCCTTCAACTCTTGCTGATGAAGCTGTTATAATCGGCGGGGTTCCTCAAAAAGAACAGTATAAAGATTTTACAAATGAAATAAGCCTTTTGAATAAGGCTTTCGCTGAAATTATGCTGGAAGGAGACGCCTCTGGCAGAGTTTTTACTTTTCCCATTCCAACATACAATATAACGGATAATTTCAATTGGGATGATCCAAACCTTGAACCGATCTGGGAAATGACCGCAAAATACGGCATTCCATATTTTGCGAATTATATAAATAGTGACATGAAGCCGGAAGATGCCAGATCAATGTGTTGTAGGTTGCGTCTTGATAACAGGGAGCTTTATAAGCGCGGGGGAGGGCTGTTTGGAGCCTATCCGCTTACTGGCTCTATAGGAGTTGTAACGATTAACTTGCCAAGAATTGGATATTTAGCCAAAGGCAAGAAAGATTTCTATGATAATTTAAGAAGAGCTATGGATCTTGCAAAAGAAAGTTTGGAAATTAAAAGGAAAACTCTTGAGAATTTTACGGAAAAAGGGTTGTATCCATATTCAAAACATTTTCTTGCCAATATGAAGCTTCAAAGAGGGGAATATTGGAGTAATCATTTTTCAACTATCGGAATTATCGGAATGAATGAAGCTTTGCAAAATTTTCTCGGAGAAAAATATGACATCGCAACTAAAAAAGGCAACAAATTTGCCGAAGAAGTTTTAGAATTTATGCGCGATAGAATTGTGAAATACCAAGAAGAAACAGGAGGACTTTATAATCTTGAAGCGACTCCGGGAGAGGGAACTTCATACAGGCTGGCAAAGAAAGATATCACGAAGTATCCAGATATCATTACAGCGGCAATAGAAGTATAATTAGTTTTTTATGAGTACGATTATGTGTATTAAAAACAAAATTATTATAAATAAAAACCGCGAATAATTTTTCTGTTTGCGGTTTTTTATTTTATGTCGTTCTGCTGAAATAATTCTAACTTTATCACTTTTTTAACTTTCTACTTTATAACTTTTTTATGTTCATAGGCGGATTTCAAAAATTTACAATGCTGGATTATCCGGGAAAAATTGCCGCGGTTGTTTTTACAATGGGTTGTAATTTTAGGTGTCCATATTGTCATAATCCTGAATTAGTAGATTCAAAATTAATTGATTATGAAAACGAAATTAAAGAAAATGATGTTCTTAAATTTTTAGATTCAAGAAAAGGGGATTTGGACGGAATTTGTATTACCGGCGGAGAGCCGACTTTGCAGCTTGGTTTGAAAGAATTTATAAAAAAAATAAAAAAAATGGGATTTTCTATAAAACTTGATACAAATGCTTCTCATTCTAGTATTGTTTCTGAATTAATAGAAGATAATTTGGTTGATTATTGGGCGATAGACATAAAAACAACTCCAGAAAAATATAAGATTATGACGAAAAAAGATGATATTATAGAAAATATAGAAAAAAGTATAAGTTTAATAACGGGCAGTTGCAGTGAATTGGAACTTAGAACAACAGTTGCGCCTGGATATGTAAATCAGAAAGATTTTGACGAGATAATAAACTGGATAAACGGAATTGATCAGAATATTTTTTCAAAACTATTTCGCTACTCAATTCAGAATTTTAGACCAGAAAAAACCTTGCACAATGGCTTTGAAAATGTAAAACCTTACGAAAAAAAAGAACTAGAAAAAATGTCTAAGAAATTGAAAAAATATTGCGGGAATGTTGTGGTGCTGGATTGAATTATGAATTATGAATTATGGATTTGGCTCTTGGAGCGAGGATTCCAGTCTGAATATGTGGAAATATCTAAAGTTTCAAGTTTGTCGTATGGTTGTGAGGCTGTATTTAAAACACTTGCTCTAATTCTTAATTCTTAACTATGCGTTTCAAATGCAAAGTCATTACAAGAGCTTCAAGAAATGAAGTTTTAGGAATTGATAATTTAAATCAATTGGATGTTGGGTTTAAAAATAATAGCGTTGATAAATTGCCAGAATTAAAGATTTATCTTACTGCTGTTCCGGTGGATGGAAAAGCAAACAAAGAACTGATAAAATTATTATCAAAAGAATTGAATATTGGCAAGAGTAAGATTATCATTATTAAGGGTGAAAAAAATAAAGAAAAAATAATTGAGGTTTTGTTTTGAAATAAAAAAAGCAGAAATGATTAGAAACCACTCTGCACTTTGTGTACGCGTTGATCATTTATTTCGAATTGAACTTCTGATCCTAACTCATTTTGTATGATTGTTGATTTAGATACTTTTCCTGACTTATCTTGTATAGATATTTCAAAAACCTCGTAAATTAATTTTTCAATGAAACCTTCGGTATTATCTACTGTTACCAGGTCTCCTTTCTCTATTTTATCTCCTTCTTCAATTTTAAGTCTAATTTCATCCTTAATTTCAGTCATTTTGACCTTAATCTCCTTATGACGTTATAATAATAATAATTTAAAAATAAGTCAAATTGGTGGCAGAAAAAATAGATTATTTTAATAATCTAACAAAATCTAAAATTTTTCTTTTCATCTGCCTCTCTTTTATTCTCGGAATTTTTTTAGGCTCTTATTTTTCAATTTCAATCTGGATTTTATTTTTGGAAGTGGGATTTTTCATCTCACTTGTTTTTTTATTGCGGGATAATAAAAAAGCAAGAATAATATTATTGCTAGTCATTTTTGTTTTACTGGGTTTTATAAGAATTGAAAGCGGGAAATTAAGCGAGGATAGAATTTTGGAAATAGAAAGTTTGAATAATCAGAAAATGACAATAGAGGGAAAAATTTCCGAAAGTCCGGAGATTAAAAATAATAAACAGAAAATAATTCTTGAAAATTTAAAGGATATTAAAAATAGTAATAATATTGACGGCAAGATCATTGTTTATACTGAACGATATCCGGAATATGATTTTAGAGACAAAATAAAATTTGAAAGTAAAATAAATATGCCTGAGGATTTTGACGGTTTTGAATATAGAAACTATCTTTTTGCAAAAGGAATTTATTATATCGTGTATTATCCTGAGATAGAAGTAGTAGAGAAAAACGATGCGGGAATTAATTTCCAAATTTTACAATTTAGAACATATGCAAACAAACTAATCAAAAAAATATTTTCAGAACCACAGGCGGGGATTGTAAGTGCGATGACATTAGGAGTAAGATCAGGAATAAGCTCTGAGACATTAGAAAGCTTCAATAAAACCGGCACAAGGCACATTATAGCCATTTCAGGGCTTCATATGATGATTGTGTCGGTCGTATTTATGTATTTGTTGCTTGCTATCGGATTAAAGAGAAATTACGCGTTTTATTTTGCGATTTTGGGAATTGCTTTCTTTGTCGCTCTTGTTGGTTTTCCTCCTTCTGCTGTTCGCGCGGCTGTAATGGGAGGGCTTGTATTATTCGCAGTGAAAGTCGGGCGGCTTAACACCGCTGGCAATGCGGTTGTTTTTGCCGGGGTTTTGATGCTTTTATATGAT
>JAGLOZ010000003.1 GCA_023137595.1 Minisyncoccota bacterium
CCGTTGTAAAATACACTATATTTCTATTTCCTCTGTTAGAAATAATTTTACAAAGCGCATTTTAATAGCCTCCAAAAACCTAATCTCTAAGAAGCTAGTACACTAAGAGCCCAACAAACTCCCAGCAACAGCCGTCACAACATTTTTATCAAGCGGATCTGGAAGAATGTTTTTGGCTGTTGGATCTTCAACACAACAAGCCAATGCTCTGGCTGCGTTTATTTTCATTTCATCCGTAATTTTTGTCGCTCCACTGTCCAATAGTCCTCTGAAAATTCCAGGAAAAACTAAAACATTATTAATTTGATTTGGAAAATCACTTCTTCCCGTGCCGACAACTTGAGCCCCGCCCTTTTTTGCTTCATCTGGCATAATCTCCGGGATGGGATTCGCCATCGCAAAAACAATCGGATTTTTGTTCATAGTTCTGACTATCCCGGCATTCAACATTCCTCCTTTTGAAACACCGACAAAAACATCAGCACCGATCAAAGCGTCTTTCATCTTTCCTTGTCTGTTGTTTCTGTTTGTTGTTTCTAAAAGTTTTCTTTTCATCGGATTTATGTCTTCCCTGTTTTTGTTTATTATCCCCTTACTGTCGCAGACAATTATATCTTTTGGATTTAGTTCGCGCGCTATCATTTTTGAGATCGCGGTTCCTGCCGCTCCAGCTCCGACTACTACAATTTTCATAGAACTTATTTTTCTTCCAACGACTTTTGCGGCATTGATCAGCGCAGCTGAAACGACTATCGCAGTTCCATGCTGGTCATCATGCATAACAGGTATTCCAATACCTTGTAATCTCTCCTCAATATAAAAACAATTCGGCGCGGAAATATCCTCAAGATTTATTCCGCCAAAAACAGGCGCGATGTTTTTTACAATTTGAATAATTTCATCCGGATCTTGAGTTTTCAGACAGATCGGAAACGCGTCAACATTGGCAAGCTCTTTGAATAAAATCGCCTTGCCTTCCATCACTGGGATTGCCGCTTCCGCCCCGATATTTCCCAAACCCAAAACAGCGCTTCCATCAGAAACAACTGCTACTGTATTTTTCTTGATCGTATATTCTCTCGCCAGCTTTTTATCCTTCGCAATCACAGAAGAAATTTCAGCTACACAAGGAGTGTATGCCATACTCAAGTCTTCTCTATTCTCAATCTCAAATTTGCTTTTAATCTCTAATTTTCCGCCAGCTTTTCTATGTAATTCCAATGATCTTTTGCAATTCATAATTTTTAAATTAATAAAAAATAAAACTTAAAATAAATGTAAATAAAAATTGAAATAAATGTAAATAAAAACTTAAAATAAATGTAAATATAGAATTTCCAATTAGTGTAAATATAAAACTTAAAATTAACAAATATAGTGTATTTTGCAACGGCCGTTGCAAAATACACTATATTGCTATTTCTTCTATTAAAAATAATTTTATGTATGGATCAAGAGAATATTTTCTTAAAATGAATTCTGTTTCTTTTGAAACATCATAAGGACAAATCCAGGTGCTTTGTTGAAGCATTTTATATCCTAAAGAATAAAGATTTTTTCGCAATAAATCTCTTGAATATCTTTTATCTTCTGGAATGTCAAAGATTATCATTTGCCACTTTTTGTCAGATCTTTTCTTCTTTTCGCTTGTTTTCAATTTTATTTTTAAAACTTTTTCTGCTCCTTTTTTTGTTAAAACAACTCCTTTATTTTGTTCTAAATTTTTAATTTTAATATAGCCATTTTTCTTCAAATAATAAATCAGTTGTATAAATTGCTGTTTTGTTTGTTTTTTCTTATATTGGTTCTTTAATTCATAAAAAGATGGATAGCAATATTCTTTCATTTTTCTGTATGAAAAAACAGTAAAAGTTTTATCTAATTTTTCAGCATAATCACAGACATCTAATAAAAATTTTTCAGTGATAGGCAGTTTCATGATAATTTTATTCAAATAATTATAATATTGAACTCATGGCGAGTAATGATAACTTTTTAACTTTAAGAACATTCCTTTTTTAAAAAGAACCGCCATTAAATTCGCTATCAGTTCATTAATTGGTTTCTGTTGAAATAGTGCGTGGGTAGGTCAAAGCCCTCGCTTTGATCTATTGTAATAAACCATTTTCAGTTCGAGCGAGAGCTCACACCTGCCCAAATCAAGACTATTTCAACAGAAACTAATTATAATTATACACCTTTCATAATATATGCATAGTGTATTTTGCAACGGCCGTTGTAAAATACACTACTTTTTGGATAAATCTAAAATGACACGCGGCAACAATACAAGCATAAGTGAAGGATATTAAACACATCCCTATCTTACCCTATTTTTTCATTTCTGTTAACATTTTGTATTAGTCTTTTTGTATTAGTCCAATACATTTTGGACAATAGGTTATTATTAATCATATAATCCACAGGAGATTGTAAATCCAAGCTCCAGTGGTATCTTTTAGTATTATACCACACTTACCAATCCATTAGTTTTTCGATGATATCAAGATTATTGATCGCGCAAAATATATTCAGGTCTTTCTTGACTTTCTCCTTGCCGATATTGGGACAGACTTCTGTTCTTAAGCGTCTGATCTCATTAATGATCTTACAATCTGTTATTCTTTTTCTTCTGTTATGTTACGCTTGAGATCTGAGATTGAGCGATTCTATCTTCTGTCCTGATTCATGGTATATCTTCCGCCATTCGCAGAGGGTTGACCTTT
>JAGLOZ010000030.1 GCA_023137595.1 Minisyncoccota bacterium
CAAATCGCAACCTTGCCGATTATTATCAACAGTTTTGGAAATTTTTCCTTGCTTTCGGTTTTTGCTAATGTTCTAATTCTGCCGTTTGTGCCTGTTGTTATGCTTGGAGGATTTTTGGTTGTGATAGCAGGCTCTGTGAATTTATCCATTGCGCAAATATTATCCTGGCCGGTTTGGCTTGTTTTGTCTTATCAAATTAAAACAATAAAATTTTTCGCTGGTCTTGATTTCGGGTATTTCAGTTTTGAAAGTAGGAGTGTTTTGTTTGTGGCGGTATATTATGGTATTTTGGTTTTAGCGTTGAATTTTAGAAGGATAAAAAAATAAGGAGAAGAACTTACGTTTATTCTTTTCCATCGTACCACGCATACAAATCATCGCCATTTACATAAGCGATTTTTATTACTGTGTAAGGATTACTCCAAACACCAGTAAATAATATCATAGTATAAAAACAACCAATGAAAAAATATCTCTACATAATCCTAATATTTTTATTTCTCTTCAATGCTCTCGCAGGTATTGCTTTTTGGCAGCAAAAACCGATTCAAACACCAAGAATAATTTTTCTTGATATTGGACAGGGGGACGCGGCGTTAATAGATGTTGGAAATGATACGCAGATTTTGATAGATGGCGGAGACGGAAAGAATATCTTAGATAAACTTGGGGAGCATCTGCCGTTTTATGATCGTAAAATTGAACTTGTAATTATGACTCATCCAGACAAAGATCATCTGGGCGGATTGGTAGAAGTTTTAAGATATTATGAAGTGGAACAGATTTTAGAAACGGGAATTGAATGCGATAAGGCAATTTGCGAGGAGTGGGATAGATTAATTGAAGAAAAAAATATTCCGGTAACATATGCTCATTTCGGGCAAAGAATAAAAGCGAGTGATATTAATATCGCTGTTTTATATCCGTTTGAAAATTTAGAAGGCAAGGAAGTTAAAAATAGTAACGATGCGTCAATTGTGCTTAAAGTCGTTATTAAAGATGGTTTATTTGAAGCAGAGAAGAATGGTGATAAAAGTAAAATGATTTTGAATCAATCCTTTGACAATGATCAGGATGACATTGTTCAGAATAGCAATTCTTTTTTATTAACAGGAGACGCCGGTTTTCCAGTTGAGAAAGAATTATTATATAAAAACATTAATATAGAAGCAAAAATTCTTAAAGTGTCCCATCATGGAAGTAAACATGCGACTTCAAATGAATTTTTACAAGCTGTAAATCCAGAAAAGGCAATCGTTTCTGTAGGCAAAAATAGTTACGGACATCCTGCAAAAGAATTGCTAAATCGTCTGAAAAATATGAGCATTGAAATTTTCAGAACAGATGAAGCGGGAGATGTGATTTTTGAATAAAATTCTTAGTTTTTTCAAAAATAGCGCTCATAACCTCTTTTCTCACGATCGCGAGAAAAGAGGTTATGAGCATTAATATTGTTGAATAGGAGCTGCTGATTTTATTTTTCATTTAATAATTACTTTTTATCGTATTTATATTGCAAAAGTTGAAGAATTGTGATATAAAGATATTATAACTAAATAATTTTAAAAAGCATGGAAGTTCCAATTTGTAAGACAAAAATAGAGGGAGTTAATCAGAAATTTGATCTGTCGGATCCGGCAGAGAGAGAAAAATATTTTATGGCTAAAGCCGGGAAAGAAATTGAAAAATTGAGAACATTTTTTAAAGAAGACGGTAGTTTTATTGCTTATCTTCTTGGAAAGAAAAATGCCGGCAAGGGGACTTATTCAAAAATGTTTAGCGAGGTTATCGGAAAAGAATATATAAAGCACATTTCAATTGGGGATATGGTCAGGGAAATTGAGGAGGAGATGCAAGATAAAAATAAAAGAGAGGAAATAGAAAAATATTTGAGAAAAAATTACAGAGGATTTGTTTCTATAGATAAAGTTTTGGAGTCGTTTGCTGACAGAAATACAAAAATTCTTTTGCCGACGGAATTTGTTTTAACACTTGTTAAAAGGAAAATAGATCAGTTAGATAAGAAAACTCTTTTTATTGACGGTTTTCCAAGAGGGTTGGATCAAATTTCTTATTCTTTGTTTTTTAGGGATCTTGCCGGATATAGATATGACGCGGATATTTTTATTCTAATTAATGTTCCGGAGAACGTGCTGGACGAGAGAATTAAATGGAGATTAATTTGTCCAAAATGCAATACTCCGAGGAATTTGAAACTATTGCCGGTTAAAGAAGATAATATCAAATATGATGAAGAGAAAAAAGAATTTTTCTTTCTTTGCGATAATCCCGAATGTCAGGAAGTAAGAATGGTCAGAAAAGAAGGCGATGAGTTTGGCATAGAACCAATCAAAGAAAGATTGAAATTAGACGGAGAATTGATGGAAAAAGCATATTCGCTTCACGGAATGCCGAAAGTTCTATTGAGAAACACAGTTCCCGTAAAGGACACGGAAGATTGTGTTGATAATTATGAACTTACGCCTGAATATAGCTATGAATGGGATGAGAAAAATGAAAAAGTAAAAATCATTGAAAAACCGTGGACGATCTCCAACGAAGATGAAATTTCATCTCACAGCTTAATGGCGCCACCAGTGGTAATCTCAATGATCAAGCAGTTGGTAAAAGTGTTGGAGCTGTAATTCTTACAGATTAAAATCTGAACCCTAATTTATATTGGAGTTCACTCTTTAGAGTGTAAATTTTCGCTAAGGAATTTGAATATTTCCGCTAACCGAAGGCAAACAAACATTTGTTCGTCTGCAAGCGCTTGCGCATGTGTGCAAACTCAATTAATACAGGATAAAATTTGTCTATCAAATAGACAGATATATTAGGTTATGTAAAGCTGGTAAAAACAATATAACAATTTAGCAATTTAATTCAATGTATCTAAAAAAACTTGAAACAACCGGGTTTAAGTCTTTTGCCAACAAGACTGTTTTGGATTTTCCGAGAGGTGTTACCGCCATAGTCGGACCGAATGGATCCGGGAAATCAAACGTTGCTGATGCGGTCAAATGGGTATTGGGTGAGCAAAGTATGAAAAGTTTGCGCGGAAAGAAGGGTGAAGACGTGATTTTTACGGGAAGCGACAAAAAGGCGAAAATGAGCGCCGCTGTCGTTTCTTTGTTTTTGGATAATAGCGACAAAAAAATTCCGATTGATTATGACGAAGTTGTTATAGCCAGAAAGCTTTTCAGAAACGGGGATAGCGAGTATTTGATCAACAAAAGCCGCGTTAGGCTTTCTGATATAATTGACTTGCTTGCAAAATCAGGAGTGAGTCAAAGGGGTTATTGCGTTATAAATCAGGGCATGGCTGACTCAATTTTGTCAGCTACGCCGGCGGAAAGAATGATTATTTTTGAAGAAGCGACAGGTGTTCGCAGATTTCAAATAAAAAAACAACAGACTATCAATAAGCTTGAAGCAACAAAAAGAAATTTACAGCGGGTAACTGATTTATTAAATGAAATTGAACCAAGGCTTACATCTCTCAGAAGACAGGCGTCAAGAGCGCAAAAAAGAGGAGAAGTGGAAGAAGGCTTGAAGAGAGAGCAGGAAAAATTATTTTCAAATATTTGGCTTAACCTTAATCAGAATAACAAAAAATATTATTCACAGAGAGGAGAATTGGAAAAAAACATTAAAGAATATTCCAAAGATATATCTGAAATAAAAAATAATCTGTCCGGCAGCGAGAATAATAACGATACTTATTCTGCGGAATTTTCCAGTCTTCAAAAGGAAGCGGATTCTTCGCAGGAAATTATCAATGACTTTCAGAAAAATCTTTCTATAACAGAAGGTAGAATTCAGATTGAAAAAGAAAAAGAAGAAAAATTAAAAAGTATAGAATATCTGCCTATAAATCTGGGATATGTTAAAGAAAAGCTTTCTAGCATAATTTCTACATATAATAAGTTTCTTAGCATGATAGAAAATTTAAGCAGTTTGGAAAATATCAAATCAATCCGCGAGGAAGGAACTAAGGTAAAAAACAATGTAGGAAATCTTTTAAAAGAAGTTGAAGAAGGAAAAGTAAGCCAATCTGATGAGGAAGTTGAATTTGATGATAGCAATCTCAAGAAATTGAAAACTGATGAAGCTGTGACTTTAGATAAAGTTCATGAATATAATAAAGAATATGGAAAAATCAAAGAAAGGATCTATGAGCTTAATAGAAAAGAACAAGATAGAAGGCAAGTATTTTTTAAATTGGAAAAAGAACTGCAAATAAAACAGGATGAAATGAATAGATTCAAGGACAATTTGAATCAAATAAATATTGAACTGGCAAAATTTGAAGTTCGCAAAGAAGATTTGATAAATGAGATCAAGGATGAGTTTAAAAATGATGGATTTGTAGACAATCTTCAAAACGGAAAGATCAAGCAAGCTCAAGATTCGGAATATTTTGATCAGGAAGAATGCAGGTCAAAAATTCGAAAGTTGAAATTTCAACTTGAACAAATTGGAGGAATTGATCCTCTTATAGTTGAAGAATATGAGGAAACTCAAAGCAGATTTGAATTTCTCTCAACTCAATCGGAGGATCTTTTCAAGGCCTCAAATTCACTAAGAGAAGTGATAAAAGAGCTTGATGAAAAGATTGAGAAAATATTTAAGAGTTCTTTCAAAAAAATCAATGAAGAATTTAATAAATATTTTAAAACTATTTTTGGAGGCGGAAAAGCGGGACTATCTATAAAATATTCAGGTCTCAAAGAAGAAAAAGAAGATAATGTAGAAAGTGAAGAAAACGGCGAAAAGCCGATTGAAGCGCAGGAGCAAAATCAAAGAATTGCCGGCATTGAGATCAGCGCGGTTCCTCCCGGAAAAAAGATAAGCAGTTTGGATATGCTTTCCGGAGGTGAAAGAGCGCTTGCTTCAATTGCTATTTTATTTGCGATTGTCTCCAATAACCCTCCGCCATTTTCTGTTCTTGATGAAATTGATGCTGCTCTTGACGAAGCAAACTCTGCTCGTTTATCCGATATCATAAAAGACATTTCCACAAAAACTCAGTTCATTATGATAACTCACAATCGAGAAATGATGCAACAAGCGGGAGTTTTGTATGGAGTCACAATGCATGATGATGGTGTGTCAAAAATTATTTCATTGAAGTTGGATGAAGTGGGGGATGGTAAATAAATTCCAATTTCCAATTAATTTCCAAATATTTATTTTTTTACAGACACTATCATACCCTAGAGTATGATAGTGTCTCATGCCTATAAATTTATTATATGTTGATTTCATAAACTTATAAGTAAAAAATATGAGAAATGAATTTTGTAAGACAAGCGAAGTAGAAACTGTATTGGATCAAAAGAAAATAGAAGAAAAAGGGAGACCTGAAAGGGATAGAACATTTGAAGAAGAAACGCCTCTTGAAACGGAAGAGGAAAGCAAAGCACGGAGAGAAAAAATAGAAAAAGATAGGAAATTACACAAAATAGAGCATAGGGTGTTAGATCAGCTAAATAAGCCACGAGAAGGTGTTATGAAAAAACCTATTGATTTTGTTAACAAAAAACTTGGTGAAGGCTGGCTTGAGAATAGAGGAAGAGATCAAGCGGAAGAATCCGGTATAAATGAAGCAATAAAAGAAATTATAGATAGGATCGCAGAGGAAAAATTTTTAGAAGAATTAAGAAGAAAAATTGCAAATTTTGATGACAAAGTTATGGCGATAAAAGAAGAAGCAAAAGAGGGCGTGGAAGAAGAATCTAATATAAGCGGTGTAACAGATGAAACTCAAAAAAATAAAATAGTTATAGCTGATATATGTTCTGGAAAATCCGGCATAAATGAAGCAATATTGAAAAAATTTTCCGAAAGAAACATAGAAATAATAGGTTTTGACGAGTCTGATCATGCTACTAAAAAAGTATCTGAATCTAGTGATCATAATATCGGATCAGCATATGCAATAGGAGAACAGCTTCCGCTGAAAGATGAAAGCGTTGACATTGTCAAGTTTGATTTTGCTTTTCAAGAAGCAGATGAAAAAACACGAATAAGATTCATTGAAGAGGCAAAAAGAATTCTTAAAAGTGGCGGGATGATAACGTTTATAGATGAGTTGCCTCAAGATAGTTTTGTTAGCAGGCAATCAAATAAACTTAAAAGTAGATTATACAACAGAAGATTTGGTAAGTTAGACATACAAGAAAATGATAAGTTGAGCAAGTTTTTTACGGAAAATGGTTTGGAAATTGTAAAAAGGAAATGTTTTAGAGAAGATGGAAATTCAGAAAAGCCCGCACAATTTGTTTCATATATTTTGAAAGAAGCTGAGCAGGTTGGAGAATAATAATTTTGGATTAATATAAAAAATCTTACTTAAGTTGAAGTCAGATTTTTTAGGGTTTAGGGGTTTTGGGATTGACAGTAATAAAATTGAGGTATAATTTAAAGTTAGACATCGGAGGTGTTTGATTGTAAAAGAGAAAAACAAAAACCTTTATAAAAAGGGGAGGTGAGAAAAGTGATGGGCAATTTAAGCTCTGGAGCGGCGAAAGTTGAAACGACGCTCTATGTAGCAGCAGTAGGAGCGTTAGCGTTAGCTTTTCTGCTAACACATTAGTTTTTGTATTAACAGCTAAATAACAAATGCGGTGGGGGCGTTTCGTCCTTACTGCTTCTTTTTTTGCTTAAAAACTGAATTTGTGGTATTTTAAAGGTATAGTAAGAGAAATTTATAAATATTTAATAGAAATAAAAAACAAAAAATGAAACAAGAAAATTGGTGTAACTTAGGCTTGAAAGATGTTTTACGTAATTTAAAATCTTCAAAATCGGGACTATCAACTGATGAAGTGGAAAAAAGATTGAAAAAATATGGAAAAAATGAACTTCCTAAAAAGGAGAAATTTACACAGTTGGATATAGCTATAAGTCAATTTAAAAATCCTTTAGTTTACATACTTTTAGTAGCCGCTCTTGTCTCTTTTGCGTTGAAGGAGTTTATAGATGTGGGGGTTATTCTTTTTGCAGTTGCAATTAATACTGTTATGGGTTTTATACAGGAAACAAAAGCTGAGCGCGCGCTGGAGAAATTGAAGCAAATGATTGACCATAAATCATATATTATAAGAAATGGGATTGAGAAGGAAATAAGTTCTATAAATATTGTCCCGGGAGATATTATAGTTTTAAGAGCAGGCGATAGAGTTCCCGCGGATGGAAGGATCTTGGAAGTTCATGAATTTGATATTGATGAATCAAGTTTAACCGGAGAATCTATTCCCGTGAGCAAGCTCGCTGAAACATTAGATCAAAAAGGAGTTTCTGAAAGCAAAAAAAATATGGCATATATGGGAACTTCTGTGGTTCGGGGAAGGGGTATGATGGTTGTGAGCTCAACTGGCGTTAATACAAAATTCGGACAGATCGCGCTTTTATTAAAAGAAACAGAAACAGAAGAAACTCCCCTGCAAGCTAAACTAGCTAAATTCAGTAAGATGTTTTTGGTATTAACGCTTGTAATAGTTGTTTTAATCATTGCTACTGGATTATTCAGAGGAATTGAGTTCAAAGAAATTTTTATTATTTCTGTTGCGATCGCCGTTGCCGCTATACCTGAGGGGCTTTTAGTTGCTGTTACGGTGATTTTGGCAATTGGAATGCAAAGAATTTTAAAAAAAGGGTCTTTGGTCAGAAAATTAGTCGCGGCAGAAACTCTTGGAAGCACGACTGTAATTTGTACAGATAAAACGGGAACGCTTACCGAAGGGAAAATGCAGGTTGACCATATAGTCACTATGGCTTCAGAATTTTCTTTAACAAAAGAAAAAAATAAATGCGTCAAAATCATAGAAGAAGAAAGGCATAGATTAGATCATATGATTGCTATAAAAATAGGAATGATCTGCAATAACGCAATAATTGAAAATCCTAATGACGAGCTGGAGAAATGGATAATTCATGGAGACTATACTGAAAGAGCCTTGTTGCAATCAGGAATAACCGTAGGGTTTGATCCGGAAAAAATTAAAAAAGATTTTTCAAAAATTGAGGAAATACCGTTTAGTTCGGAGAGAAAATTAATGGCAACTTTGAACAAGGAGAATTCAAATGATTATAAAATGTATGTAAAAGGAGCTCCCGAAGAAATAATAAATAGATCAAATTATGTTCTGATCGAAGGAAAAAAAAGAAAAATGACAGAAGACGATATCAAGCTTCTCAAGAAAAAACAGAATGATTTAAGCAGAAAAGGTCTTAGGATCATAAGTGTTGCTTTTCGTGACGTCAAAGAGGATATATCTGCGAGGTTTAAAGAAGGAAACGAGGACGAAATAATAAATGAGCTTGTATTTGTCGGACTTGTTGCTCTTAAAGATCCTTTGAGGAAAGAGGCAAAAGATACGATAAAACTTGCTAAAGAGGCTGGCGTAAGAACTATTATGATAACCGGAGATAATCGTCTTACCGCAAAAACCATCGCTAATGAGCTTGGAATGAAAGTTGATGATAATAATATTTTAGATGGAGAGAAATTAGATCAGATGAGCACAAAAGAATTTAATAATATTGTTAGCAAGATAAAAGTATATGCCAGAGTTTCACCTCATCACAAATCAAGAATTGTTGACGCTTGGCAAGCTAAAGGCGAAGTTGTGGCAATGACAGGAGACGGAGTAAATGACGCGCCTGCGCTGAAATCGGCTGATATTGGAGTGGCGCTTGGCAGTGGAACTGAAGTTGCCAAAGAAACGGCGGATATTGTTCTTTTGGATAATAATTTCAAAACTATTATAACCGCTGTTGAGCAGGGAAGAGTCATCTATGAGAATATAAGAAAAATTATTCTATATCTTGTCTCTGACAGTTTTAGTGAAGTTATAATCATCACTGGAAGCCTTATTATCGGACTTCCTGTTCCTTTGGTCGCGGCGCAAATTTTATGGATAAATCTTGTGACGGACGGATTTCCAGGTGTTGCTTTGACGCTGGAGCCGAAGGAGGAGAATATCATGAAAGAACCTCCTCGCAAAAAGAATGAACCGCTCTTAAATTCTGAAATTAAAACATTAATTTCCGCTATTAGTATCGCGAGTGGAGTTTTGTCTCTGGCAGTGTTTTGGTATGTTCTTAATGTGACTGGCGAATTTCAAAGAGCAAGCACTATCGCTTTCTCAATTCTTGCCATTGATTCTCTAGTCTATGTTTTTTCTATTCGTTCCTTACGGCATTCAATCTTCGCGAAAAATATTTTCTCAAACAAATACTTAATCGTTGCAGTTATTTTTGGCTTCGCTTTTCAGCTGGTAGCAATTTATCATCCCTTCTTTCAGAAAGTTCTGCAAACCGTTCCGCTTGATCTATACGACTGGTCATTGATCGCATTTATTTGCGCCGTGGAAGTAGTGCTGATCGAAGGTATAAAATATTTATTTATAATTAAAAAGATAAAATAAATAAACAAATTGTTACATTGTTGTATTGTTAAATTGTTTTATGAGAGAATTTAAGACGCAAAACTTGCAATTAGGTTTCATAGTCCTATCGGGACTATAGAACCAGTGAATGATGTCATGAAAACAAATCTGTCCTTTATATGACAAAATAGACGGTAAAACAGTAAAAAGCTATTGAAAATAAAAATAAACAAGTACAAGACAATATGGCTAAAAAAGAATATAATTTTTTTGTCTATATAATGGCAAATGCATCAGGAACTTTATATATTGGAATGACTAATGATTTAATCCGAAGAGTTGCAGAACATAAAGAAGGAAAAGCAGAAGGGTTTAGCAAGAAATATTCTTGCAAAAAATTAGTTTATTATGAGCATACTAACTATGTTTATAACGCGGCAGAAAGAGAAAAAAAATAAAAAAATGGCGAAGAGAAAAAAAGCAAGATTTAATAGAAACAATCAGTTCGCATTGGAATGATTTATATCAAGGTTTGTTATAAAAAGTTTTGTCATTTTGTCGGAGCGGAATGACTGAGAGATCACTTCAATGCTCAAAAGAATTTTTTATATATAAGATATCTTTATGCTATATAAGTTTAAACAAATTCTAAGAAAAGTTATTCCTTATAAATTCATTTTACTTACTCACAAATTTAGAGCGGTTTTAGCGGCGATTGTTTATGGCTCTCCGGGAAAAAAAATAAGAGCTATTGGTGTTGCGGGAACAAAAGGAAAAACAACGACTACTAATATGATCACGAAAATTTTGGAAGAAGGCGGGCATAATGTCGCGATGCTTTCTACCGCAAATTTTCAAATAGGCGAGAAAAAATGGCTCAATGATGTGAAACTTACCACGACGTCGCCGTTCTATTTTCAGAAGTTTCTTAAAAAAGCGGTAAAAGAAAAATGTGATTATGTGATCGTTGAAATTTCTTCTCATGGGCTTGTTCAGTATCGTCACCTGGGTGTTCCATATAAAACTGTTGTTTTGACAAATATGATGAGCGATCATCTTGATTATCATAAAACTTATGAAAATTATAAATATTCTCATAACGCCTTGCTTACAAAAAATTTAGAAAATCTTATCATTAATTATGATGATGAGAACCTGAGAAGTTTCTTTGAATTTGGAAAGGTAAAAAAATATGCTTTTAGCCTGAAAGGATATAAAGAAGTAAGTGGCGTAAAATTGATCAGAGCAACGGATATGGTTTTAAAAGAGAAAGAAACAGAATTTAATATTAAAACTGATGAAGGGCAGATGGCCGTAAGATCATCGCTTATCGGCGAGTTTAATGTCTATAATTCTTTAGCGGCAACAGCAGTTGGTTTGGCGGAAAATATAAAACCAATTACAATTAAAAAAGCGTTGGAATCCATAGAAAATATTCCCGGTAGGTTGGAAAAAATTAACGAGGGGCAAGATTTTGAAGTTATAATTGATTATGCTCATTCGCCTGATTCTTTGAAAAAAGTCTATGAAGTTGTTAAACCTCATGTAAAAAATAAAATGATTGCGGTTTTGGGCGGAACAGGGGATAGAGACAAGACTTATAGGGCTAAAATGGGAGCTTTGGCCGAGGAATATGCCGATATAGTCATTATTACCAATGAAGACCCTTATAGCGAAGATCCTGAAGACATTATGGATCAGGTTATGTCTGGGATTAAAAATAAAGAATTAAATAAAAACTTATTTAGAATATCAGACAGAAAAGAAGCTGTAAAAAAAGCTATGTTTATGGCCGAAAGAGGCGATCTAGTCATTATAACCGGCAAAGGCGCGGAGCAGTTTATGGTTTGCGGTGAAAAAAAAATTCCGTGGGACGATCGGGAAGTAGCAAGAGGAGTTCTGAAAAATAAAATGAAATAATAATGGATCAACATAAACAAAAACACGGGCTTGTTTCCCGGTTTTGTTTTTTTGTTTTTATTTTAGCTTAACAACAAAAGATTATAATTGTAGTTTTTAATTTCTCTCTCCTGCTGATCTTTTGTAATTGAAATGATTTTTTAATTATATAACTTAATTTATTTTACGTCAAGGGTCTATTAGATGTACTTGGATTTATTTGATAAAAGCTTTATATTCTGCTAGAATTATATCAATAAAAGCTAGTCTTGTCTTGACATAATAGCTGTTATGCATTAACATAAGTTATATTGTGTAGCAGTTTAAATTATTAAATTTAAGCTTAAAATAACTTAAACAAAATAAAAATATGTCAAAATTCAATCCAATTTCAAGCATGCAAATAGTAACAAAATGTCCGTTGTGTGATTTTAAATATGATAAAAACAATATAGAATTAATTGATAGTAAAGATGGTATCGTGACCCTTTACCTAAATTGTCAAAAATGCAAAGGTTCTATGATGATGGTAATTATGACAGGCGCTATGGGGATAACTTCTATCAGTATGATCTCTGATCTTGTAGAAGATGACCTTGATAAGATAAAGGGGAGTTATGTTGAATATGATGATGTTTTGGAAATGCACAAATTTTTAAAGAATAAATAAATAAAAACTATGGAAACACTAGAAATTATCGCTCAAACAAGAGAACAAAAAGGAAAAAAAACAAACCAGCTCAGAAGCGAAGGATACGTTCCCGGAGTTGTTTATGGGAATAAAAAGGAAAATAAGCATATAAAGATTAATAATATAGATTTTAAAAAAGTGCTTAGCGGGGCTGGTGAGAGCACCTTGATTGATCTTAGCATTGATGGCAAAGACATTGGAAAAGTTATTATAAATGATTATCAAACAGATCCTGTTACTGACAAGATCATACATTTTGATCTATATCAAGTCAGGATGGACAAAAAAATAGTTGCCAAAGTTCCTATTAATTTTATAGGAGAATCTCCTGCTGTTAAGAACGAAGGTGGCGTTTTGGTCAAAAGTCATAATATTTTTGAAATCAATTGTTTACCGGGAGATCTTATTCATGATTTAGAAGTTGATCTTTCTGGTCTTGGTCATGTAGATGATATTATCAGGGTGAAAGATTTGAAAATCTCTGATAAAATTGAGATTCTTTCAAACCCGGAAGTAGTAGTCGTAACTGTTGCTCCTCCGAGAACTGATAAAGAAATTGAAGATCTTGAAGAAAAAGTTAAAGAAGACATTGAAGGAGTTGAAGGTGCTAAAGAAGAAAGCGGAGAAGATAAAGGGAGTAAAGATGGCGAAGAAGATAAAAAAGGTGAATCTGAAAAAAGCGAAAAGAAAGAAGAAAAAAAGTAAGGAAAATAGAATTACCTGCATAAGGGCGCGAGCAAAAATAACCTCCACAATTTCATCTCATATTCACGCCATTTTGACTTGAAAAAACTCTCAATATATATATCAATATCTTTCAATTTTTTTCAAACCAATTTGAGCGCAAATATTGCGAGCTTGAGGATGTTGTTATTACTCGTGCCCTAAAAACTTTTATAGGTTTTATGAATTCAATATGTAAAAATTGTTTTTTTATGAACAGTCACAAAACAGTTCTGTTGTGTGGTTTGTTTATTTTGCTTTTGTTATCTTTTGTATTTTCAGCAAGAATAGTCAAGTCTATAGAGGAGGAAAAGGAAAAGATAAACGTAGAAGAGGTTAATAATAAGAGGGAAGAGCTAAGAGATGAAATAAAAAAAGTAGAAGACGAAATAAGCAAATATAACGCAGAAGTTAAAGCTCAACAGGGAAAAGCGAGAACTTTGAAAAGAGAAATTGCAATATATGATAATAATATATATAAAAATAATTTAGAAGTTAAAGAAACGAAATTAGCGGTCAAAGAAGCTGATCTAGAGATGGAAGAGATCAAAGTGAAAATAGAAGAGGGAAAAGAAAGCGTAAAAGAAAATAAAAAGAATCTAAAAAATCTTTTTAAGCTATTATATTCCTATGAACAAAGTTCTATCTTGGAAGTGCTTATGACGGAAGATAGTCTTTCTGATTTTTTCAACGAAGTTGACGCTATGGAGTCAATTAAGGATGATGTGTTCCAGGCAATAGTTGATCTAAAAAATCAAGAAGAAGAACTTATTTTTAAAAATCAAGAGCTTGAAGAACATCAAGAAGAAAAATCACAATTAATTCAAATGAGGTCTCATCAAAATGAATCTTTATCTGAATTAAAAATACAGAAGAATGAACTTTTAGATATTACAAAAGGAGAAGAGAAACAATTTCAGCAATTATTGGCAGAAAATAAAAATATTCTTCCATCGCTTAGAGCTCAGCTATATGATCTACAAAGTTTGGGGCAAAAAATAGAGGCTGATGATGCTTTCTCGGCGGCAAAGCAGATAGGAGCAACGCTAGGAGTTCGCCCTGCTTTTTTACTTGGGATATTGAAAGTTGAATCTAATCTTGGAAAGAACACAGGAAGTGGCAATTGGGAAGATGATATGTTTGGATGTTATATGAGATTATCAAAAATTTATTCATTAAGAGAAGCACATTATATAAAAAGAGCTGAAACGGAAAAGAACGCATTTTTTTCAATTGTGAACAGATTAAATTTAGATCCAATGTCGGTTAGAGTTTCAAAAGAGCCCACTTATGGATGCGGAGGCGCTATGGGACCTGCTCAATTCATACCCTCGACCTGGCTTGCGTATGAGAGTAGAGTGAGTAGTGTTACAGGACATTATCCTCCTAATCCTTGGAATTTAACAGATGCTATGGCTGCTATGGCAGTCAAAGTTTCAGATATTCCGGGAGTTATTGGAGGAGACTATAATTCTGAATATGAAGCGGCCGGAAGATACATAGGAGGAAGGAATTGGAGAAAAAAAGGGCTGTTCTTTTATCCAAATAAAGTTATGCTTTATGCTAATTTATACGAAGAAGAATTGAAATAGAGCTTGTGATTCAAAATGAATTAACAAAAAAGACTGGAATAGTTCCAGTCTTTTTTTATTTTAAAATATTTTATTTTAATTTTGATGCGTTGTAGCTTTTAAATGAATGTGTTTTATTTTACGTATTTTGTAAGATTTTTAAGTGATTCTTCTGATAGATCATTAGCGTTTGAAATAGCATCTTTTATTAAACTTTCTGAAAAAGTTTCTTGATGCCCTGTGTTTATTTTTTCATTTCCGATCCTGTTTTGAATGTAGTCCTCAGCGTATATTTTTTGTTCTTTAGTCAGATTAGAGCCGTCTGAAGTTTCCTGTGTGTACATTTCCAATGCTCTCCTTGCTAAATGGGTAATTCCTTCTCCGTCGTTAGCTGTAATTGTATAAGTTTTTCCAGAATTATCTAAACTTGAAAAACCTTCTTCAGTCTTTTCGTTTTTTGTTTCTTCATCGGGTTCTGCTTCGCTATCTTCTTTCGCCGCTTCTTCTTGATCTTCATTCTCTGCTATAATTTCTGGACTAGTTTCTTCTGTATTATTATCCTCAGTTTCATCTTCTTGGTTATTTTTATCAAGCTCATTACTGTTAGATTCATTATCGTCAATAGCAACGGCAGGATATAGATTGGTATTGTTTTGTTGATTATAGTTATAAGCGCTAATTCCAACAATAAGCACGATCAATACGACTAAGATAGTTTGCCAGTTTTCGTAACTCCAACTTTTTATTTTTTCAAACCATCCCTTTGTAGCGGTCTCTGTTATTTCAATTTCGCTTTCCATATTACCTTTACCACCTCCTTTCTTTTTAATTAAATTGTTAAAGATCCTACTAATAATTGAATGTTACCATAAGTATAAAAAAAAGCAAGTTTTAGGCAAAAAAAAGGCGATAAGCAGTATTTATCATTACGACCGACATTACTGAAAGAATATTAAGTAAAGAGAAGAAGGAAGAGAAGATAGAAACATAAGCACCAAATTCAAAATTACAAATAACAAATAAATTCAAAATTCAAATATCTAAAATTCAAAACCGTTTTGAATTTTGAGTTTTTGTTATTGTGATTTATTTTGAATTTGTAATTTTCATGCTTCTTATTCTAAATTCTAATATAATGAATATCAATTAATCTTTAAAAATTTCCACTGAAAAATTGAAGCAAAGAAGTTCTACATGTTTTCTATCTAATCATTGACAAGGTATTGTCAATTATTTTTTTTAATATATAATTAAGGTAGAAAAAGATTTAATTTTTTTAAGATATAAAATAAAAATTAAATTATAATGCATTTTATAAAAACGCAACGCATTAATTTTTGTGGTCGGAATTTAATTTATTTTAATTTGAAATAGAGAGGAGGTGGAGTTTTGTGGTTACAAAAAAGAAACCAGCGAAGAAAAAAGTTG
>JAGLOZ010000031.1 GCA_023137595.1 Minisyncoccota bacterium
TGTAAAGAAAAAAGTTGCCAAGAAAAGAAAATAATATTTTGCAAATTTAAAACACGGTTTTTACGAGAGCCGTGTTTTAAATTGCTAAATGGCTCTATTGTCAAATTGTTGCGCATAGCACAATAATAATATAACAATTTAACAATATGACAATATAGCAATTCTTTCTTTGCCGCTCAGATCCTTAATTATTTTGATATTCGTACTATCTAATTCTTCTCTTATTACAGCTGTTATTTTGTTCATCTGACGTGGATCAGCTTCAAGGAAAATATAATTCGGCAATTCTGATTTAACTTCAGTTTCTGATATTATTTTTATCAATTTTTCAATCAAGTCAAGTCCATTTTTACCGCCCGTAAGAGCAAGTTTAGGCTCATATTTTTTGACATCTGGAGAAAGATATTTATATTCATTGTTTCTTATATAAGGAAGATTGGCTGTTATTATAAATTGGTTTGAATTTGAAAATAGTCTTTGGTTTAGTTCTTCTCTGAAATCTACGTTAATAAATTTAATATTATTTTCTAAATTATATTTTTTTGCATTAATCATGGCAATTTCAATCGCTTTTTTTGAAATATCGATTGCAATAGATTGTTTTACAAGATCACCTTTTTTATTTTTTCGTAATTCATTTAAGATACTGATTAAAATACATCCTGAACCAGTCCCGATATCAATTAGATTGAAATTCCTATTTCCTCCCTGATAAGAGCCTGCCCTGAGCGATTGCCGAATGAGGGGGGTAGGGGGGTTAATAATTTTTAAAACTTCTTCAACCATTAGTTCTGTTTCAGGGCGGGGGATGAGGACATTTTCATCTATATAAAAATCATAACCAAAAAATTCTTTTTTATTAACAATATAGGCAACTGGCTTGTGTTTTTTTCTTTGATCAATAAAATTTTTAAACAAAGTTTCTTCTTTTTTGCTTAATTCGTAATTATTATTTACATAAAGCCAGCTTTTATCAATATTTTTATTTGATTTATTTAACGCCTCCAATAACAAAACCTCCGCATCAAGAGTGGCGGAAGGAATATTTTTTTGTTTCAATTTTTTTGTGGAAATTTTTAAAGATTTATTGATATTCATTATATTAGAATTTAGAATAATGAATTTTTAATTTAGAGTGCTCGGCTGGTTCCATAGTCCCGCAGGGCTGTGGAACCTTGATGCAAAACTTTTATATATCAATAAGTTTGCTTAAATTATAAATAGTTTGTATTTAGGTTTTGTAAGGCTTAACACGCTCCTAATCTCTCAAAATAGTATAAAATCAGCAAATTAAATTTATAATTCCTAATTCATTATTCTTGATTCATAATTCAATTTTTACCTTCTCTTCCTTCTCCTGGCTACCTTTATTCTTGCCAATGACTTTTCCAATAATGCTGTCGCGTCTGCAAAAGCCACATCTGACATTTTGTCTTTTTCTGCCAGTAGCTCTTTTGCCCTTTTTTTTGCTTCCTTTGCAAGTTGCTCATCAATTTCTTCTACTCGTTCGGCAATGTCGGTCATAATTGTCACATTATTTTTTTTAACTTCAATAAAGCCATTGCAAACAGCCATTGGAATTTCTTTTCCATCGTTTTTGATGACCAATTCCCCATGTTTCATCGTGCTAATCAGTGGAATATGATTTGTCATTACGGTTATCTCGCCGTTTCCTGTCGGCAGAGTGATCTGGTCTGCTTTGTCTTTATAAGCAATTTTTTCAGGGGTGATAATTCGGAGGTTTATTTTGTTTGTTAGTGTTGACATATTTTTAGAATTATGATAGAATGTTTTGTAATGTTGAAATAATATAACCGATGTGATTGGTTTTATTTGAAAAGAAATAAGATTGATTGCGAAGTTCTTTGTAAAAAAGAGAGGAAACTATTTAGGGCATTAAGATAATTGTAATAAATTTGTAATTATTTTAATGTCCTGAATAAAATCTAAAATTAGATGATTGCGGCGATGGACAGATACGAGGTGATATTATGAATGATTTTGAAAAATTTCTTCTACTTTTTCTTCTACTTTTTGTTTTTCTCCCTGCAACTCAAATTGATATTGATGAGTGGAAACCTTTTTTTGAAGGAAATCTTACTGAGGCAGTAATTTTTCCCAATGGAGAAGAAGGAGAAGTTCTCCTTGGTTACGAGAAAAACTGTCTCAGAATTGTTAGGGAAAGAGAAGGTTTTTTCATTTTCAACAGTTCTCTTCTACAATTCCAAGCCGTAGAAGAGAAAGAATTGTTCTTGTTTCTGGATGAGGATCTGGCGGTGTCGGGGTTGGAAGACTCATCGTGGAAAGTTCTCGTTTTTCCAGACGAGAACAAATTTATAGTTTATCGAAAACGGTAAATTATAATCCCTCTCTTTTTCTTTTTTTACTCCATAATTTTAAATTGTAGAATGAAAAAAGGAAATTGAAATTTTAAAGTTCAGAAAGCAGTTTTTAAAAGGGCTGTTTTTTTTGGTGAGTTTGTTTTAGAGAATGTAATCCAGCTAGAATTTATTTTCCCTTGATAAGGGGGATTAAGGGGGGTTTTTAATGCTGGCAGAATTATAATTATAAGACAAATGTTTTAAAAAACTCACATGTTCGTTTTTAGTCTGTAATTATATGATGCTTCAAACCCACCCCAGCCCTCCCTTATCAGGGAGGGAGCTAAATATTCAATATAACAATAGAGCAATACGACAATTTAACAATTTACTTCCCAACCTCATCAATTCCACCCTTCATATAGAAATCATTTTCGTTTTTATCATCGTGCTTGCCTTCAAGAATTTCTTTGAATCCTTTGATCGTATCTGCGAGTGAAACGTATTTTCCGTCAGTTCCTGTGAATACCTCAGCGACAAAGAATGGCTGAGAGAGGAATTTCTGAATTTTTCTTGCTCTTGAAACAATAAGCTTGTCTTCGTCTGAAAGTTCTTCCATCCCCAGGATTGCGATTATATCTTGCAAATCTTTATATCTTTGAAGTATCTTTTGCACTTCGCGAGCAGTCTCGTAATGTTCTTTGCTTATTATGTTTGGATCAAGAACTGTTGAGGTGGATTCAAGCGGGTCAACAGCGGGATAAATTCCGAGTTCTACAAGAGACCTGGAAAGAACGACAGTTGAGTCAAGATGAGAAAAAGTCGTCGCAGGTGCGGGGTCAGTAAGATCGTCAGCTGGAACATATACCGCCTGAACTGAGGTGATAGAGCCCTTGTCAGTGGAAGTGATTCTCTCCTGAAGCTCTCCCATTTCTTGCGCAAGAGTCGGCTGATATCCTACTGCGGAAGGCATTCTTCCAAGAAGCGCGGAAACTTCAGAACCGGCTTGTGTAAATCTGAAAATATTATCAATGAAAAGCAAAACATCCTTTCCCATATTATCTCTGAAGTTTTCAGCGATAGTCAGTCCTGAGAGCGCGACTCTTTGTCTTGCTCCAGGAACTTCGTTCATTTGTCCAAAAACAAGCGCGGTTTTATCAAGCACTCCGCTGTCTTTCATTTCATGATAGAGATCATTTCCTTCTCTCGTTCTTTCTCCAACGCCGGCAAAAACGGAGTAGCCTCCATGCTCCGTTGCGATGTTTCTAATCAATTCTTGAATCAAAACTGTTTTTCCAACTCCAGCGCCTCCGAATAGACCGACTTTTCCGCCCTTGGAAAATGGAGCAATAAGATCAATTACCTTGATTCCTGTTTCAAAAATCTCTGTTTTTGTTGATTGGCTTACAAAATCCGGAGCTTCTCTGTGAATGGGAAGTCTTTCTTTCGGCGTTTTTCCGTTCTCAATGCCGTCTATTGGATTTCCAAGAACATCATACATTCTTCCCAACACTTCTTCGCCAACCGGCACTGAAATAGGAGAGCCAGTGTCTTCCGCTTCTGCTCTTCTTTGGAGTCCGTCTGTTGATCCCATGGAAACTGCTCTGACTCTGTTTGCTCCCAGATGTTGAACTGTCTCAAGAACAAGCTCTTTTCCGTCTGCCGTTTTGGTTTTGATCGCATTGTATAAAGCTGGTAGTTGGTCTTGGAACTCAACGTCAACCACCGCGCCGATTATTTGTACAATTTTTCCTGTGTTCATAGAATTATATTGTTAAATTGTTAAATTGTTGTATTGTTAAAATTGTTTTAGAAATTGGGGTTTGGAAAAATAAGAAATAGAAAGCTGTTATTTTGCAGATTCTATTTCTTTTGGGCATTCTTTTTTTACCGGTATCCAAATTTTTATACTTAGTGGTTTGAGAATAAGTCTTCCTACTTTTATAAAGGCCTCTTCTCTCGTATATCCGAATGGAGTAAGATATATAACAAATGTTATAAGGTTCACATGAAAATATCCAATATTATATTTACTATTCAAAAATTCTTCAGTTTCTATTTTTAGCTCTAATAGTTCTGATAACTCTGATGAACTTAATGAATCGATATCGTATGCCTCTGATTCCATTTATTGTCCCTCCCTTATTTAAAGCATTTTGTTATACTTTTCCAAAACTCAATTTCTAAATTTTCAAAGTGCACTTTAGAAATTGAGTTTTGAAAGGAAGCGATTATAGCTTCCTTTTTACTGTCCCTGAATAATAATCCAATTTTGTCAGGTGTTGTTTCAGTCGACTTTCATTTCCCTGTAATTCTCTAAGTTCTTTTTGCGCTTCCTTCTTCTGCCTCCCTATCTCGTGCATTATATTGACAACATTTGTTATTCTTAATATTCTGTCTATTCTTTTTCTAAGTTCTAACTCATAAGGGTTAAGATCGTAACCATACATTATATATTTCTCCCTGAAAACAATTTCCTGTTTCCAAAACTTAATTTCCAAATTTTCAAAGAACTTTTTTCTGTCCTTGCGCCTTTTCGTCCGCTACACTCACTCAGGCTCCTCGCAATGACAATATGCTAACTCTCCTGTGCCGCGACTCCTGCTGAAATTTCACTGATTTCCTGAGTGATCTTTTGCTGTCTGATGTAATTATATGATAAATTCAAATCATCAAGCATTTCCAGTGCGCTGTCAGTCGCGCTTTTCATTGCAACCATACGGGCGCTATGTTCTGAAGCGTTTGATTCAAGAATAATGTGGTAGGATTGAATTTCAATCAAATTTGGAAGCAGTTTGCATAAAACCTCATCAGATGACGGTTCAAATTTATATTCTACGCCATTATTTCCATTGCCATTCTCGCCGTTCTTAACGGCTAAGTCATCTATCTCTTCTATTGTTTCTTCCAGGCTTCTTCTGGTAATTGGTAAAATAGTTTTAGCTCTTGAATCTTGTTTCAAAGTAGAAATAAAATTCGTGTAAACCGCAATTACTTTATCAAACTTTTTATCTCTAAAATCATTGATCAGTAATTTTGAAATAGGAAGTGTTTCACGCAATTCCACTGAATCGCCGATGCCGTTAAAAACCGCGATAACATCGTTTTTCGTTCTCTTAAAATAGCTTTCCGCTTTTTTGCCGATCGTAACAATGCTTATTTTCCTGCCTTTTTCTTCATTTTCTTTGATTATTTTCACTGCTTTTTTGATGACACCGCTATTCAATCCGCCACACAATCCCTTGTCGGAAGTAACAACAAAAAGACAGACAGTTTTCTTTTCTCTGTTTTCCAGTAAAATATGTTTTCGCGGTTCAACCGATTCACTGACATTTTCCAGCAAATTCAAAGCAGCTTCCGCGTAAGGACGCGCCAACAAAGCCGCTTCTTGGCTTTTTTTCATCTTTGAAGCAGAAACCATCTCCATCGCCTTTGTTATTTGCGATGTATTCTTTGTTGACTGAATTTGTCGTCTGATTTGTTGTGTTGATTGCATGGATTCTATTGTTATATTGTTGTATTGCTAAATTGTTTTTAACTGCTAAATATTTCTTTTTGTCATTTCGTGGGAGCGCTAGCAACGAGAAATTCCTTAAATAATATAAATCTCAAATAATAGTATTGAAAAGATTTCTCACCCTAACGGGTTCGAAATGGCAAAAAGAAAGTGCTTGACCATTGACAAGTTTATAAATATGTGGTATGATGTGGTGTTATGTTAAACATAGCATAGTCAGTGTGTTTAATTCTGTTGTTTATTCAAGGGATAGGATTAACGCCGAGTTCTTTGAAAAAAGAGAGAAAAATATATTTAGGGCATTAAGATAATTATAATAAATTTGTAATTATTTTAATGTCCTGAATAAAAATCTAAAATTAGATAATTATAGTGATGGCAGATACGAGGTGATAATTTATGAGCAGTTCAGATAACATTATATTCTTTTCTTTTTTAGCGGTTGTCATTTTCGCTTTTTTTATTTTCCCACAGATTGATGATCTTGGGGAAAAAGAAAGGGAAGGTTGGGATCCTTTCTTTGAAGGAAATTATTTCTCCGAAGAGGTAATTTTTCCTAACGGAGAAGAGGGAAGGGTTTTCCTTGGTTGTTATGGAACCAAAGTGTTTAGAATTGTTAGGGAAAGGGACGATGACGGGTGTGTCACTAACAGTTCAAGTCCACGATTTGAAACTGTGGGGACCACGAAAAGAAAAGAGCTATTTCTTTTCTTAAATGAGAATCTGGAGATATCATATCCAGAAAATTCATCGTGGAAAGTCCTCGTCTTTCCCGACGAGGAAAAATTCATAGTTTATCAACGATAAACTATAACAAACTCTCTTTTTTCTTTTTTTCACTTCACAATTTTGTCATCCTGAATTTGTCGAAGGATTGTGAAATGAAAAAAAGAATTATGATCTCAAAGTTTTAAAGAGCAGTTTTTGAAGCTGTTTTTTTGTTTTTGAAATATTCTACGGCACTTTAGCGCATGGTTTGTGAGGTTTTAACTTCGCGAAATTTAGTTAATTTCGCGAAGTTAAAACCTCATGGACCCTCGGCTAAAGCCGGGTAGAAAATTTATTGTTAACGATTTAGCAATACAATAATCTAACTTACAAACATTTTCTTAAATTCGGAAAGAACTTGTTTCAGATCTTTTTCTGTTTCTTCTGAGATATTGCCTTCCTTTGAGATATCTTCTAAAATATGATTATTTTTATCTCTCAAATGATCGATCAGATCCCTTTCAAAATCTTTTACTTTCTCAACTTCAATTTCGTCTAAAAATCCATTAATGGTCGCGAATATAATTGCTACTTGTTCTTCTGTTTCCATCGGAACATATTGATCTTGTTTCAAAACTTCCGTCAGCCTCTTTCCTCTTTCAATTCTTTGTTTTGTCTCTTTATCAAGATCGCTTGAAAATTGCGCGAAGGCGGCAAGTTCTCGGAATTGCGCGAGCTCAAGTCTGAGTTTTCCGGCAACTTTTTTCATTGCTTTTGTCTGAGCAGATGAGCCAACACGAGAAACTGAAATTCCCGGATTTACCGCGGGCCTGATGCCTTGATAGAATAGATCTGTTTCAAGAAAAATTTGTCCGTCTGTAATTGAAATCACATTAGTTGGAATATAGGCGCTGACATCTCCGGCCTGAGTTTCAATTATAGGCAACGCAGTCAATGATCCTCCGCCATATTTCTCATCTCTTTTTGCCGCCCTTTCAAGAAGTCTGGAATGCAGATAGAAAATATCTCCCGGATAAGCCTCTCTTCCGGGCGGCCTTTTCAAGATAAGAGAAACTTGCCTGTATGCCCAAGCGTGTTTGCTTAAATCGTCATATATGATCATCGCGTCTTTCCCTTGATCCATAAAATATTCACCTATCGCGCATCCGGTATAAGGGGCTATATATGACATAGAAGCGGGATCAGAGGCTCCGGCAAGAACCACGATCGTGTGTTCCATTGCTCCGCTTTCTTCAAGCTTGGCGACAATTTTTGCAATTTTAGATTCTTTTTGTCCGATAGCGACATATATGCAAACAACGTCCTTGCCTTTTTGATTAATGATCGTATCAATGGCAATGGCGGTTTTTCCAGTTTGCCTGTCTCCAATTATTAATTCTCTTTGTCCTCTTCCGATTGGTATCATTGAATCAATTGCTTTTATTCCGGTTTGAAGAGGAGTGTCAACCGATTTTCTCGTAATAACACCGGGAGCAATTTTTTCCACGGGATAGAATTTATCAGTTTCAATTTCCTCTTTGCCGTCTATTGGCTGGCCTAAAGCGTTTACAACTCTTCCGATCATTTCTTCTCCGACGGGAACTTCCAAAATTCTTCCAGTGCTTTTTACGGTATCTCCCTCTTTGATTTTAAGGTAATCGCCAAGGATCATGGCTCCAATACTGTCTTCTTCCAGATTTAAAGCAACGCCAAAAATTTCACTTGGAAATTCAAGCAGTTCTCCGCTCATAACATCAGTCAAACCGTTTAAGGTTGCGACTCCGTCGGCAATTTTTACGACCTTGCCGATTTTTTCAACCTGTGTCTCCAGTTTAGTTTGTGTAATTTGTTGTTTTAAAGTTTCAATAATGTGGCTGTTCATAAAATAAATTGTTAAATTGTTAAATTGTTAAATTGCTGTATTGTCGTGCCATGCATAACAATTTAACAATGTGTTAGTATAATTATAATATGTTCTTTTTCAGGTCTTCCAATTTTCTTTTCACGCTTCCATCAATCAAAATATCTTCATCTATTTTTATAACCATTCCACCGATCAGCGATTTGTCAATTTTTTCCTTAATCTCAATTTGATTTTTAAATTTCTGAATGATCTTGTTCAATGTTTCGGAATTTAGCTTATCATTACTGGCAATTTCAATTTTTGAAACACCTCTTAGGTTCCTGTTAAATTTATTGTATTCATTTATTATTTTATCTGACAGTGATAAGTCATTATTTTTCTCTAGGATATCAACAAATTTTTTTATTCTTTTTTCAATTTCAAGTTTATCAACTTTTTTTGTTGATTCATATAGGCTTATGGCGTATTGTTTTGGAGTAATTTTCATAATGTTATATTGTCATCTTCGCGGAGGTGGGGATCCAGAAAGTCTCGCTAAATATTATTTTAGAATTAAATTATTATATCTTTCTCAAAACATCATCCGCAATTTTTTTTTGCTCTTTTTCATTTAAATTATTTCCGATAATTTTTTTGGCAATTAGAATAGAAATATCTGCAATTTCTTTTTTTGCATCTTTGACTGATTTTTCTTTTTCATTCCTTATCTCCATTTTTGCATTTTCTACAATTTCTTGTGTCTTTATTCTGGTTCTTTCCATGGCTTCTTGTGACTTTCTTTCTGCTATTTCCTGCGCTTTTTTTGTGGTTTTTTGGTATTCTTCTTTCCCTTTTTTGATCTCTGCTATTTTCATTTCTTCGGTATTTTTTAATTCCTCTTCAATCTTCTGAGCTTGTTTTATGCTCTTATCAATTTTATCAGTTCTTTCTTTAAGCATTTTTAAAACTGGCTTATAGGCAAGTCTTTGCAGAATTACTAAAAGCAAGATAAAATTGACCGCCTGCGCGATTATCAGTTTATAATCTATCCCCAATTTTGTAAATATTTCTGGCATAATATATATTAATTATTGTTTAGTTTATCTAAGAAATCCTAATTTTATTAAAAAATTTATGGAACTATATTTTAGATAAATTTAAAATGAAAATATCAAAAATCAAAATGACAATGTAAAATTAAAAATATTTCAATTTAACAAACACACTCCAAAAGAGAGCTAGCTCTCTTTTGGCTGAATGATTACTAAACAAACTTAATAATCAAAGCAACGACCAAAGCGTAAATTGCGATTGCTTCCGCAAAAGCGATTGCCAAAATCATCGCGCTCTGAATTTTTCCTGATGCTTCGGGATTTCTTCCCATAGCTTCCATCGCTTTTCCCCCCAACATTCCAATAGCGATTGCTGGTCCGATAGAACCAATTCCGATGGCTAGCGCTGCGGCAAGAAGCTGGACTGAATCTTTTTCTAATACCATATTCTTTTTTTAGGTTAATTAAAAATTGTTTAAACATATAAGCATATAAACATAAAAACAAATTTTAGAATGAAGATTTTAATGTAATCTAAAGATAAGCTAGCAATCTTTGTTCTTAAATTAAATCTTTCATTACAGCAACTTGTTTAAATGTTTATATGATCAATGCGCTGTAACCGCCATTTTAAGAAATACTAGAGTTAGCATTGCAAATACGAGAGCTTGGACAAATCCGACAAAAAGTTCAAGTCCGAAAAATGGCAGAGGCGCTATGAACGGCGCGAGTGTCATTATAACGACCAAAAGAACCTCTCCGGCAAAGACATTTCCAAAAAGCCTGAATGAAAAAGAAACCATTTTTGCCACTTCGCTTACAAGCTCCAGTATGCCTACAAAAAAAGTTATAGGCGAACTGAAATTTATAAATTTTTTACCGTATTTCAAAACTCCCAAAGCCATAATTCCGAAGATCTGAGTTGCCATTACGGAAACAACGGCCAAAGCCAGTGTTGTGTTCAGGTCGCTGTTTGCCGACCGCAGTAATGGAACGAAAACAGCATGCCCGTTTCCGTGCACGCCTTCTTTTGCGGTTTCATAGAATCCCAGTGATCCGAATCCCGGAACAAGACCGAGCCAGTTAGATAGGATTATAAAAATAAAAATTGTCGCTACTAACGGAAAAAATTGATAGGTCTGTTTTCTGTCTCCTGTAACGCTGTCAACCATATTAAAAAGCGCTTCTATGATTATTTCAAATAGATTTTGGATGCCGGTTGGGACTTCTTTCATATCTCTTGTAGCAAAATATGCGATTACTACTAAAATTGCAGTAGCTATTAGCGAAGCTATAAGGGTATTTGAAATTGGAATTCCCAATAAATTTGTTATAATTTCCGGGGTAATTGAGACATGCATTCTTGATCTTGCTTAAAATTAAGGCTAATCTTGAAATCTTCTACAACAGGACAATCTTAAACGATTTTTCAATAAATGTCAATAGTTTGAAAATTTATGTTTGAAAATTTAGGTTAGTTTTTCAAAGTCGTAGGAATGAGGCACTGCCTCGTTCCTTCTTGTGGAAAAAATTTGACATACGCGTTTGTAGAGTGCAATAAATAAGATTTTTGAATATGGTAGAAAAATTATAAAATGTGATTTTTTTACTAAGGAATTTGAATATCGCGGAGTCCTGATACTGAATTAAATTCAAGCATAAACTCTCACGGAGCTCTACCCGAAAGCGGATTAAATGAAACTTCAGGTTGGACTTCGCAATCACTACGTCCAACGTTCCGGATGCGTTTTATTAAATAGTTTCTATTGAAATAGTCTTGATTTGGGTAGGTATGAGCCCTCGCTCATAGTGAAAATAGATTATTATAATAAATCAAAGCGAGAGCTTTGATCTACCCTGACACTATATTCAATAGAAACTATTTAATAAAAAAAATAAAAAAATTTGACATAATAAATTATTTGTAATACTATACTTTTAGCAATTTCAGAGGGTATTTTTTAACCCAGTGATGGAATTGAGGGAATCGATAAAAGAACACAAAAAGAGAGCGTAAAGAGGTATAAATATGCCAACAAAATCAGACGGAATACCGTCTCTGGGAATAATAGCAATGATTGCAACAATGTTCCCTGAGATGAGTATCGTGAACAGAGCCATGGCGGCAATGTATGCTGAGAAGTCAGGATTTGAGGTGGACCAAGGTGGAGGATTGCCAGCATTAGCGTTGGTTCAAGAGCCTGTATGGGTCAAAACAATACTTAATTCGATGAAGATGAAGACTGATGGTGGCGGACCCGAACCAGTGAATATCCAAACAATGCTTGATGCGATGATGAAACTTGAGGACAGCCAAGGCGGAGGACTGCCAGCGGTATTGACTCAAGAGCCAATAGAGATCCAAGAAGTACTCAATGCAATGATCGGAGAGATGAAGACTGAGGACCAAGATCCAGGTGGCGGCGGACTGCCAGAAGCACAAGTAGTGATACCTGGCACGATAATGGCAGAAATATCCGGCGACAAGAACCACAGATACGCAGGATTTGATGTGCAGCACCAGATGTTCCCCGCAATGGAACAAGAGTATTTCGGCATGAAGACCTGGCAGGGCAGTAAGCTGGAAACAAGCACTCAGCAGTCCCACCATCTGGCAACAGAGATCAGCGGCCGAATGATGACCGGGTTCGGATCTTGAAGACGAAGGAACTCAAATCGTCTTTCTGGATATAAACAGAAAGATACCTAAGGAGGAGATCACAATGAAGATCGAGAACTAATAGCCTCCTATTAAGGAGGCAAATCAATTGACCTTTTTTATAAGGTCGGGACAGCCGGTGTGATATCTTAAATAAATGATATGATTACCCCCTGTTTTTTTTTGTTTGTAAAAATTTATATATAGACAATATTCTAAATTATTTCATTCGTCTTGCGCAATAGAAGGTTCTGTATAAATAGTTTCGGGATTTCGGAGTTTGTGCCGTACTTTTGACACGGTATCGTTTCTCCTTAGAATGACAGGAAATTTAGAATAGAATCACTGTACATATTTGTAGAGACGCAGCACTGCTGCGTCTTTACGCGTATGAAAGAAGAATAAAAATTTCTTTGACGGAAATCACTTAATCATTGTATACTATAGACATTAGGATATTCTTATAAAAATAAGCTAAAAATATGCCTCAAAATGTGATAAATGAACGGACAGATGAAAATATAAAACATTATTTATCTGAAGAAAATTCAGAGAATTCAGAACAGTCAGATGATTTTGGTTTTGGAAAAAATAATAAGAAAAATGTTTTTAAAAACAAAAAAGTGATCTTAGCGGTTGTCTTATTGGTTGTAATAGCCGTTTCGTCGCTGTTTTATTTTACGCGGATGAAAGGAAAACGATCTTTTGACGAAACAAAGGTCAAAGTTAGCGTTGAGGTTCTAGGCGATATAGCGAGCGGAGAAGAAGTTGTGTTTGATATAAAATATAAAAACAACACTAGCGTTGATTTGAAAAATGCAAAAATTAGCCTTTTTGTTCCTGCGGAATTTCAATTTATATCAAGTGACAGGGAAGCTAAAATAGAAAAAACAGCGCTCACCTGGAATCTAGAAAATGTTTTAGCCGGGAAATCCGGAAATATAAAACTGTTTGGAAAAGTCGCGGGAGAATTGGATAAAGAATATAATTTTAATTCAAAGATCTCTTATATCCCGGCGAACTTTAATTATGAGTTTGAATCAGCAGACGAGCAAAGCAAAACAAGAGTAAAAATTATATCAGTTCCTTTTGAACTGTCTCTTCAATATCCGGAAGAAGCGATCAATGGAAGTGAAATTGAATGGAAGATCAATTATAAGAATATAAGTGATAGAGAATTTGAGCGTGTGAATATAAAAGCGCAATTGCCGGAAGAATTTGAATATAAATTTTCCGAACCGGGACCAAGTGAAAAAAAGGATAGTTTGCTAAGCTGGAGTATTAGCAATGTTGCTCCAAAATCAGAGGGCAAGTTTGTTGTCAAGGGAAATATTATTGCTAATGAAAACAGGGAAAAAGAGATCAAAGTTGTCTTAAGCGCTTCTGAAAATAGTGCGGCTATGTTTGAATATGTAAATAAGATTGTCACGGTACAGATAAAAGAAATTCCAATAACAATAAAACAGCTTGTTAACGGAGTAGAAGAATATTTTGCGGTCAAAGGAGAAGAACTGGAATACAGAATAAAATTCAAAAATATAAGCGACAAAGCGATAAAAGGTCTTGTGGTAAACAGCGAGCTTGAAGGAGAAGTTGACTTTGATTCGCTTGATATTGCTAATGGTTCTTATGATAAGAAATCTAATAAAATGACTTGGAGCGCTTTTAATGTTCCAAAGCTAGCGTCTTTCGGTCCCAATGAAGAGGAAGAAGTTAGCTTTAAGATAAAAGCCAAAGATTTTATTAAAGTTGAAAAATTAAAGGCCGAAAATCTTGCAATTAACAACAGAATTAATATAAGCAGTTTTAATTTTGATTCTGATTCTATAAATATTGAAAAAACAATTGCTTCAAATGAAAGCAATGTCAAATTCGAAGCTTCTTTGTTTGTTCGAGCCAAGGGATATTTCAATGATGATGGCAGAATAAAGAACACTGGGTTTATTCCCCCTGAAGTAGGCAAGGAAACAAATTATCTGATACATTGGAATCTAAGCAGTTTGTTCAATGATTTAAGCGATGTTCGGATTGTTTCGATCTTGCCTGAGGGAGTAAGTTGGACGGGAAATTATATAAAATCGGATGGAAAGGTGTCGCTTGGAGGTCAAGCGAACGGAACGGTCACTCCCGAAGAAGAAGTAGAAAAAAGTGAATCTTACAGTGAAGATAACGCTGACGCTATTATAGAAGTGAATGATGATTTGGAAAATAATCAAAGCAGCGAAGAGATAGAAAGTCAAATAAAAGAAGAAAATTTCTTTTATAACACTAAAACAAAAGAAGTCGTTTGGGAATTGCCAAAGTTAGACGCTAATACGGGAATTGTTTCTCCTGTTAAAGAGGTTGTGTTTCAAATCAGCATTAAGCCAGAAAAAACTGACGTTGGAAAAGTTATGAAAATTATGAATGAGATAAAAGCTAGCGGTTATGATGAGTTTGTAAATAAAGAAATTACTGCTTTTGAAAGCGAACTGACAACCGAACTCCCTGATGATTATAGCATTGGACCGGAAGAAGGGGTTGTGATAGAGGGGGTGGAGGGCGAAGAGTAGATACGATTAATTGTGTAAATTTTATCGTCATTGCGAGGAACGAAGTGGAGCGATAGCGAAACGGAATGATACCATATCAAGTACGGCGCAAGCGCCGCAATCCCGTAATTTAATTCTTTGCACATAGTTACGGGATTGCTTCAGTCGTTGCTCTCTTTTGTAATGACATTTTGTAATTTGGTTTAGCTTGTATTATGTCTTTCAAGATAATAAAAAAATCAAAAAAATCTTCCGCAAGAGCGGGAGAGATAAGAACAAAACACGGGATCATCAAGACCCCGTGTTTTATGCCAATTGCGACGGCAGGAAGCGTGAAGTCATTGGATAGCGTTGAGATAAAGAAGATCGGCGCGCAGATCATTCTTGGTAATACTTATCATTTATATTTGAGGCCTGGAGACGAACTGATCAAAAAACTTGACGGACTTCATAAATTTATGAATTGGAATGGTCCGATTTTGACTGATAGCGGAGGTTATCAGGTTTTTTCATTGGCAAAAATAAGAAAAATTTCCGAAAAAGGGGCGGAATTCAAATCTCATATTGATGGATCGCTTCATATGCTTACTCCTGAAAAGTCAATTGAGATTCAGCAGAATTTGGGAAGTGATATTATAATGGTTCTTGATGAATGCGCGCCGTATCCGGCTACGAAGGAATATATTAACAAATCCTTAGAACTGACATCAAGATGGGCGGAAAGATGCAAAATATATTTTGATAAAAAAAATAAAACTCTCGGCAAAAATAAATCATTACTATTTGGAATAGTTCAGGGTGGAACGTATAAGGACTTAAGGGAAGAATCGGCGAGGCAGTTGATTGAAATCGGTTTTGACGGCTATGCGATTGGCGGAGTTTCGGTGGGGGAGCCGAGCGAGAAAATGTTCAAAGCTGTTGACTGGACAGTCCCGTTTCTGCCCGAAGAAAAACCTCGCTACTTAATGGGAGTCGGAAAACCGGAAGAAATTGTCGGTGCTGTGGCAAGAGGGATTGATATGTTTGATTGCGTTATTCCAACAAGAAACGCACGGCATGGAACACTGTATAAGTTCAAGTCTAAAAGTGAAAAGTTAAAAGTTCATAACACGAATAAAAATTTTTACGAGCTTTTGCATATCACAAACGAGAAATTTAAAAATGACAAAAAACCGATTGATAAAAATTGCGGATGTTTTACGTGTCAAAATTATTCCCGCGCGTATTTAAGGCATCTGTTCGGCGCCAAAGAACTTCTCGCCTTGCGTCTGGCGAGTATCCATAATATATATTTTTATTTAGAGCTGATGAAGAGGATTAGAAGCTCGGTTTGATACTGTAAAAACGCGATTAATTTTGTTTCTGTTAAGACTTTCTCACTTTAATTCTGTCATCCTGAACTTGTTTCAGGATCTTTTGGCTATTGCGCAAATTAGATTTATAAATCATTAAATGTTTTGATTGAAGTGAAAGTACAATTGTTATATTAAACAGAAAAATAATTATGTTTGCACTGTAAATGAAAGGCAGTATTAAATAATATAAATTAAATACAAAACAACAAAGATTCTGAAACAAATTCAGAATGACATATTTTTTGCAAGCGTGTTAAAATGAGAAAATTCTAAATACTTCAAATTTTATAGCAATAATTTTTCAAACAAAAAAACAGGCCTTGATGCCGGTTTGTAAAGAGTGGGGGTGAGGGGATGAGATCTAAGCCAGGCTTTACTTCTTTCCTTATAATCTACATCCCCCTAATTGTTAAATTTTTTTCATGATAATTTTTTCCTCCGAATGGTGATCAGTAGCCTTATTACGGCGCTATTTTTCGGGTGAAACAATCCCTCCGAAATTAGTAGCCTACAAGGCTCACTGATCTTTACTCTATCGGCTTACCTCCTCAGGCTACCGATGATGCCGGATCCAGGTCACCGGTTACTGGATGGCTGCAGGGTCTTGATGTTCAAAAGCGGTAATAATTTTCTTTTCTTTTCCAAAAACGACTTTTACTGTTCCCGATTTCATTCAATTCCTCCTGTTCTATTGTGTAAGCTTCATCTTTGTTGATTAAAATTAAATCTCAAGATTAACTCCACAAAACATTCTATCACAATAAAAAAAATTTGTCAAGACCCTAAGAAAGTATTAAAATAGAATTACATTGCTCTATTGTTGTATTGTTAAACATATTACAACACAACAGTAGGACAATACAGCAATAGAGCAATGAAATGAAGCAATATAACAATATAATCATATGATTGAAATTGAGACAATATTTGAAATAATCGGTGGAATGGCCATTCTTCTTTATGGAATTCATCTTTCCGGCGTTAGCTTGCAGAAAATTATGGGATTTAAGCTGGAAGAGATACTTGGAAAAACAAAAGACAGTCCGATAAAAGGACTTGCGATTGGCACGGGAATAACGGCTGTAATTCAAAGCAGCGGCACCACGATTACAATGTTGATTGGATTTATGAGTGCGGGACTTTTGGGTTGTAGCGGAGCTGTTCCTGCTATGCTCGGCGCCAATATCGGGAGCACAATAACAACTCAACTTGCTTCTTTTCAAGTGGGGATATATGCTTTACCGATTTTAACAATCGGAGTTTTTATTCACATTTTTGCTGTTCGCAAAATAAAAAAGAACATCGGGGAAGCCATCATCGGGTTCAGTTTTTTGTTTCTGGGAATGTATTTTGTCTTTAATGGGATGCATTCTGTTTCCCATAGCCTGGCAGCTGTTGATCTTATCAATCACTTTGATTCTTCTAAAATTGCTTATATATTTATTCTAGCTTTTCTTACGCTGTTACTGCAAAGTAGCAGTGCGACCTCTGTTCTTGTTGTTGCTCTTGGAGCATCGCAAATTATAGATCTTGGCACTGCTCTTTTTATGATCCTAGGTGTAAATCTTGGTTCAAGTTTGAAAGTTATTTACATGGGCCTTAAGCGAAAAGGTTTTTTGACCAGCATTGCTATTATGCATTTATTGTTTAATATGTTTGGAATTTTATTGTTCCTGATATTTTTCAAATATTTTGATTATCTGGCAGGTATTACTTCGGATGACACAGGAAGGCAGATAGCAAACGGGCACACATTGTATAACATTATATCTGCTTTAATTTTTCTGCCGTTTGTTCCTTTTATAGTAAAATTTATAAACAAGCATACTTCAAGAATTAAGGCTGAAGAATCTAAACTTTCCTATTTGAGCAGAAAATTGCTTTATACTCCTTCTGTTGCCCTTGGACAAGCTAATCGTGCTGTTGTGGATATGGCGAAAACCGTAAATGAGATGTTAGAAAAGTCAAGACTGATATTTTTTGAAAATAAAACTGATTTGTTTAAAAGAGTTGAAGAATATGAAGAAGAAATGGACGAAATGACAGGAAAAATTTCAGAATATCTGGCTCAGATTTCTCAGCAAAATCTGAGCAAAAAAGATTTAATGAAGCTTTATAGCTTGATGCACATTACAACTGACTTGGAGCATCTTTCTGATCATGTTCTAACTGTTTCTGAATTGTTCGTTGATATAAAAGAAGAAAAAATAGAATTTTCTGAAAAATCAATCCGAGAACTTACTGCGATATTCGGTAAATTGAGAATTATGCAAAATCTTGTCGTAAAATCTTTAGAGGAAGATAATCTAAGGCTTGCTCATGAGATTATAAAACATGAAAATAAGGTTGATGAAATAGTAAAAAAATCTCTCAGCAATCACTTAGAGAGAATGAATAGAGGAATATGTACTTTAGAAAAAGGAAAATATTTTACTGAAATTTTGACAAATTTAGAGAGGATTGGTGATCATTCTGACAATATAGCATACGCTGTTGTTGATAGATTTAGATACAAGGGATCTTCTGATAAATAAAATTGCTTAGGAGTTGTAAGCAAATTAGCTTTTAAGGCTTGTTTTTTTGTGTTATTATAAATACAATATAGTGATGATGTTTTTTAAATTCTTTGCATCGTAAGATCTATTTTTTTATTTGTTTTTTTATAATTCATCTCATTATATCTCAGCCGCTTGCGGTGAGGAGCTTTATTAAAAAAAGAGCAGTTAAATTGTTATTGTAAATAAGCTTATGAAAAAACATTCATCCAGAAAATGCGCAAAAGGGAAAACTGGTTTTAGAACGCCAAGCGTTTTTAAAATTGCCGCTAATAAGAAAAATAAGTTTTGTAAATTGAAAAGCAAAGTAAAAAAATGAGAATAATGCGTGTAGTTTAATTTATATAATCATTAATTTAAAAGAGCATGAAAAAAATAAAAATTGGAATTACTTGCGCCTCTTTTTTACTGGCAGTTCTCGTTCTTCCTTTTGAGGCATTTGGAAATCGGCAAAGTATTCCCGAAAAAAACAATACGGAAACAGAAACAACACAAGGAAAAAATATAGAAGAGATGCAGCAACAAGATCAGGGAGAAGAGCAAGAGATCCAAAATCAAGCGACAGAGCAGGCGGAAGCTGATCAAGATCCTGATATAAACAATGATGATCACGGAAAAAAGGAGAATGAAAACGGTGCGAGGCAAACTATTAGAGAGGATAATGGGAAAAGTTTAGAAAATGGACAGAAAGTTCAAAATCAAATAAATCAGAATCAAGAAAGTCAAGGAGAGCAAAGGCGCAGCCGCGTAGCTAGCGCGGTTCAAGAAATGCTGGCAGTTGCAGATAGAAATCCAGGTGTCGGAAAGCAGATTAGAACAATTGCTCAAAATCAAAATCAAGAACAGGAGGAAATGGAAGTCGTCTTAGAAGTTGCAAAGAAAAGAAACGGGGTTGTTAAATTTCTAATAGGTCCAAATTATAAAGAACTTAAAAAAGCGGAAAATCGTTTGGAAGAATATAAAAATCGCTTAGGAAAGCTTAACAATTTGCGCGTGCAATTGGAAAATAGTTCTGATATAGAAGTTTTGACTCAACAAATTCAAATTATGGAACAAATCGGAGCTGAATTAGAAAATGAAGTAGATAAAGAAAAACAAGGTATTAGCCTGTTTGGTTGGTTGTTTAGATGGTTTGCAAAATAATAGAGATAAATTATCTTTTTTGAGCTTTAGACTGTTATGTTATAATAGCAGTCTTTCGGTATTCTATTGACAGGAAGGCAATTTATGATAGGATATTACTATTGAAAGTAGAGTTGCTAATAAACTTTACAAATTTTTTAATTTTTATAACTAATAAAAAACTTATGCCCAGAAAACACCCAATTGATAAATTTCGTAATATTGGAATTATTGCGCACATAGATGCCGGAAAAACAACAGTTTCCGAGCGAATTTTATTTTATACTGGAATTAGCCATAAAATTGGTGAAGTTCATAATGGAGAAGCCACTATGGACTGGATGGAGCAAGAGCAGGAAAGAGGAATAACGATTACATCTGCCGCGACAACTTGTTTTTGGAAAGAACATCAAATAAATATTATAGACACTCCGGGACATGTTGATTTTACCGCGGAAGTTGAAAGAAGTCTCCGAGTTCTTGACGGAGGAGTTGTCGTTTTTGATGGAGTGGCGGGAGTTGAATCTCAAAGCGAGACTGTTTGGCATCAAGCTGATAAGTACAAAGTTCCAAGAATTTGTTTTATAAATAAAATGGATAGAACGGGAGCAGATTTTTATAAAGGATTTGATTCTATCATTGAAAGATTGAACAAGGACGCGGTCGCTATTCAGCTTCCGATTGGAGCGGAAGAAAATTTTCAAGGAGTGGTAAATTTGATAAATAGAAAAGCGTACTATTTTGAAGGGGCTCATGGAGAAACAGTGGTTGAAAAAGAAATGCCAAAAGAAATGAAAGAAAAAGTTGAGAACTGGAGAGCTGAAATGGTTGAAAAGATCGTTGAGCATGATGATGGGCTCATGGAAAAATATTTAGCTAGTGAGGAAATCACGGAAGAAGAGCTGGAAATAGGAATAAGAAATGCAACAATTGCTAATAAGATTTTTCCAGTTATGACAGGAACGGCTTTAAAAAACAAAGGAGTTCAGCTTGTTCTTGACGCTGTTATAAGATATCTTCCTTCTCCTATTGATATCTCGGCAATTAAGGGAATAAATCCAAAAACTGAAGAAGAAGATCAAAGAGAGGCGGATGACATTGAACCTCTTGCAATTTTGGCTTTTAAAGTTGCGACTGATCCTTTTGTCGGGCAATTAACATTTTTCAGAGTATACTCCGGGTTTCTTAAGGCTGGTTCTTATGTTTTGAACTCAACAACAGGCAAAAAAGAAAGAATTGGAAGAATTCTTAGAATGCACGCGAATCACAGAGAAGAAGTTGAAGAAATTTTTGCGGGAGATATTGCGGCTACTGTTGGCTTGAAAGAGACTACAACCGGCAATACTTTGTGTGATGAAAAAAATCCAATTATATTAGAAAAAATTACTTTTCCAGAGCCAGTCATTTCAATCGCTGTTGAGCCGAAAACAAAAGCTGACCAGGAAAAAATGGGAATGGCTCTAAAAAAACTTTCTGACGAAGATCCGACTTTTAGAGTTCATACTGATGAGGAAACGGGACAAACTATTCTTTCAGGAATGGGAGAACTCCATCTGGAAGTTTTGATTGACAGAATGCTTCGTGAAATGAAAGTTGAAGCAAATATTGGAAGGCCAAGAGTTGCTTATCGGGAAACAATAAAAGATGAAGCGCAAGCTGAAGGAAAATATATTAGGCAGTCTGGAGGACGCGGGCAGTATGGACATGTCTGGATTAGAATTGAACCGCTTGAAAGAGGAGCCGGTTTTGAATTTGTTAATGAAATAAAAGGAGGAGTGGTTCCTCAAGAGTATATAAAACCAACTCAAAAGGGTATTGAAGAAGTTCTTACAAAGGGAGTTATTTCCGGTCATCCGGTTATAGACGTTAAAGTAACTTTATATGATGGATCTTATCACGAGGTTGATTCATCGGAATCAGCTTTCAAAATCGCCGGTTCAATCGCTTTTCAGGCAGCTTTTAAACAAGCAAAGCCCGTTATTCTTGAGCCTATTATGAAAGTTGAAGCTATAACTCCGGAACAATTTATGGGAGATGTTGTAGGCGATTTGAGTTCAAAGCGCGGACAAATTGAAAATATGGGAGAAAGAGGACAGTCAAAAGTCGTTGACGCGTTGGTCCCGCTTTCCTCAATGTTCGGTTATGCCACGCAGATCAGATCAATGACACAAGGACGCGGGAATTACAGTATGGAATTTGATCATTATCAGGAAGTTCC
>JAGLOZ010000032.1 GCA_023137595.1 Minisyncoccota bacterium
GATGTAAGCGCTTTTGATCAAGGTAGGGGGGATTGGATGATAAAAGTAAAAAGTTTGGAAATAGAAGATAACATTGCTTATCTTGATTTTAATGTTGCAGTTAATGTTGGCAGTGAAACAACTTATGGCTGTGCTATAGATCCTTTCAGAATGTCGGTGATCAACACATTAAAGCAATTTTCAGAAATTGATGATGTTGTGATCACGGCGGAGGGGAAAAGGTTTCCCTGTCTTGGTTTAAACTGTGTGAAAAGACAAGAATATGAAATAGGCAGAACAAAAGTCTTTGTGGAGAGTGTGGAAGCAGGAGAGGGAATGACACATCTGTCCAGAAGAGTACTGAGTAAATATTTAAAACAGCGTAGTTATCTAGAAGAGTTTAAGCTAACGGTTGAACAGCAAATTTTTATTGAGGATCACATTCAAAATAAACTTGGCTCAGAGCGATTGAATATTGATGATACAATTGAAATTTCCAGTGATCTTATTGAAGGAGCGATTAAGATTTCCCGATTCATTGACTTGAAAGCAGTGACAAAATATATCTTACCTACTAATATCAAAGCGGATATAATTTCTGATTCCGATAAAACTGGTGTTTTTATTTATGTGCGATATTTGGATCAAGAAGACACAATAATTAAAAATGCTAAAATTATAATTGAGGCGGAATCAGAAATGTTGAATTCTGGGATTTTAAGCAACCCTTATGCTTGGGTAAATGAAGCAGAATTTTCTGAAAAGGATAATTATTATTTCTATCATTATTTAATCACTGAAGGTGTAGTTGAAGAAAATGTTTGTTTTAAAGTAATTGCTACAGCAGAAGCCTATTTATCTCAATACAAAAAGTTGCAGTGTATTCAATTGTACGAGAATTCAGGTAAATGAAAAGTGAAATCCAAGTAATTTTAAATTGCAACTTTTTAGAAAATTCGTTGGCTCTATAGCGATGATAACCCTATGGAATGAAGCCAGAGTACAGGTCATTGGATAAATGACAAACAATCCCATATTAACAATCACGTGTCAAGCGGGAAAACGAAAACTTAATCCATTTTATTTTAGTTATTTTTTCTTAAAAACGTTCTAGCATTGTCCCACAGCCCGAATAAAAAACGGAAATACGTTTTTAGGGCGCATTTTGTTTTTTGTTCAGAATGTGTTAGTTTGATGGCTAATAATTTCAACTAATAATCAACTTGACATAAATTCACATCCATGTTAGTTTAGATGGGTAAGCTGTGCGTTATAAAGTAGAACATAAGTCGAATTCTGCAATGCATCGAGTCTTGCATTTAATTCGTTTTTTTTATATTCACTTATGAATGGTAAAATAAAAAAACTTACAGACAAAGGATTTGGATTCATCACTCAACTTGATGAAAATGGCCAAGCGATTGAGGGGAAAGATCTATTCTTTCACTCAAATGAATTAGTTGGTGTTACTTTCGATGAGTTAAGAGAAGGTGACGAACTTACTTTTGAAGTAACTGAATCTCCAAAAGGTTTGAATGCGACAAAAGTTTCTAAAGCATAAGATATTCTTTATCTTTAGAATGATAAAAACCGCAAATTATATTTGCGGTTTTTGTGTTTAGGAATTCCTCGCTTCATGTCATCTCGAGTGAGCCCCAAAGAATAAACTCTCGCGATTGAGAGATCTGGCAGTTCTCTTAATGGACATTATTTCTGCATAGCATTGCTCATAGCTTTCTCACTCTGCGGATTCGCTATGACAGCAAGAAAGAAGGTCCAAATAATAGAAAATTTATCCTTGAATTTGTTTATTGTCATAATTCCGATATTTTGCTAGAATAAAGATGTTAAATAATATAAAAAAAGGAGGAACAATGAAAAGAAAAAAAAGTTATAAAATGCCAATATGCGTATTTTTGATGCTGTTTGTATTTTTTCCATTAGCGTCTTTTGCTTGTTGTTCAGCAGCGTCTTCATTTAGTTTGGCATTAAATATATTTATAGCGGATATTCTATATGTTCTTTTTGCAATGTTGTTTTGGTTTATCTCTCCTATCGGTGTTTTATTTCTTTTGGGTATTAAATTGTTTTTTTCGAAAAATGCTTCTGTCGTAAGAAAAAATTTTGCTTTGCTATTGCAATTCCTTTCGTTTTTGTCTTGGTCTTCTTTAATGTTTATTTTGCTTATTGTTTATATTGATTCTATTTCATATAAAGTGTTGGATTTAGGAGGTAACATGTTAAACTTGGCGATTAAATCCGGATTTGGATTTATAATCTTTATGCTTATATTGGCAGTTGCGGAAAAACAAATAATTTCTAAACAAAAGCATAGTTTGAAAAGAGAACAAGATGACGATAACGATAGAAAAAAAAACAGTAATAATTTAAAAAATAAAGAAAAAGAAAATATAAAAAAATCAGGAATTGAATGCGGCGGGATAAAACAAAAAATCAGACGCAAGTTTAAAGAGAATTTAAAAAAGATTGTTGATAAGGAGATAGACAAACGACTTTAAGCATCTTTGGGTGTTGCAGTGAAGTTAATGTGTGTATGATAATTAATCAATTTATATTCGTTAATTTTTTGATAAACTAACACAAACATTATGGCTATTTTAAAAAGTCTTCAAAATTTTCTTGAGAAAAACAAAGTTAAGCATGAAGTAATTGATCATAAAAAGGTTTATACCGCGTTGGACAGCGCAGAAACGCAGCATATTAAACCGCAGGAGGTTGTTAAAACCTTGATTATGAAAATAGGTGTCAGAAAATACATAATGGCTTTGATTCCTGCTAATAAAAATTTAGACAAAAAGAAATTTCTGAAAGAAATTAATAAATGGCTCAAAAAAGAAGAAGAGAAAACAGTAAAAACTGTTGAATTTGCCAAGGAGGCTTGGATGAAGAAAAATATCAAAGGAAAAATCGGCGCGACTGTTCCGCTTGGGTCTTTATCGAAAATGCCAGCGTTTATTGACAGGAGTTTATTGAAAAATAAAAATCTGATTATTAATACGGGGGATTATGAGAAATCCATAAAACTAGCGACGAAAAAATTTTTGGAGTTGGACAACATCGTTAAAGGAGTATTTTCTGAAGCAAAGTCAAAGAAAAGTAAGACAAAATCAAAAACAAAAGTGAAAGTAGGGTCCAAGGTGAAAACTAAAACACTGAAAAAGAAAGTTAAGAAAAAGAAATAAAAAAAATCGCAAGCTATATTCGGCTTGCTAATGTTTTTATTTTTTCTCTTTACTATATGTTTAATTTACCATTTTATGTCCTATATTGTCAAGGCGAGTCATTATCAAAGCCAGAAAAAAATATTTGAAGGTCCGCTTGATCTTCTTTTGGATTTGATTGAGAAAGAAAAACTTGAAATAACGGATGTTTCTTTGGCTCAAGTTGCTGATCAGTTTTTGGAATATTTAAAAACAGTTCAGGAAATAAGTCCTGAAAATCTAGCCGATTTTTTGTTGATAGCTGGAAAATTAATTTTGATAAAATCAAAAGCAATTCTTCCGATATTAGAGTTGGAAAAAGAAGAAAAGGAAGATATAGAAGAGTTGAAAGCGCGACTTCAGGAATATAAGAAGTTTAAGGAAGCGGCTCAAGAACTTAGAAAACTGGAAAACAGAAAGAAAATGCTTTTTTCTCGACAAAGTTATTCTGGAATGAAAACAATTTTTTGTCCGCCGATAAAGTTTTCAATTTTAGACTTACAAAGCACATTTGAGAATGTTTTAGACAAAATACCAAAAGTCGAAATTCTTGTCAAGGAAACAATAAAAAAGGTTATTTCCATAAAAGATAAAATTGAATATTTAAAAAAAAATTTAATAGAAAGAATAGAAATGACTTTTCATGGGGCAGTATCTAATAATAAGAATAAAGTGGAAATTGTTGTAACTTTTTTGGCGATGCTGGAATTAGTAAGAAATAATATAGTTTCTGTAGAGCAAGAAGAAATGTTCGGGGAGATTAGGATTAAGAAGTTATCTTGATAAAATGACAGTTTAACTAATATAAAATTACTATGAAAACTGAATCAATCATAGAGAGTTTGCTATTTATCTCCGGTGAGCCGATGAGTTTTAAAAAGCTGGCAAAACTTTCTTCAAAGAATGAGGGCGAGCTAAAATTAGCGTCAGGAATTTTAGCAAAAAAATACAAAGACGAAAATAGCGGGTTAAGAATTCTCAATAAAGAAAATAAAATTCAGATGGTGACATCGGGAGAGAACAGCGAGTTTGTGGATAAATTTTTGAAAGCCGATATAGAAGGGGAGCTGAGTCGCGCGGCATCGGAAGTTCTTTCTGTTATTGCTTATCGCGGACCAATTGCGAGAGCGGAGATTGAGGAAATAAGAAGCGTGAACTGCAGTTTCACTTTACGGCACCTTATGATCAGAGGCTTAATTGAAAGAATAAATAAGCCGGATGACGCGCGGGCCTATTTGTATAAAATATCGTTTGATTTTCTAAAGACACTTGGCTTGGAGAGAGTAGAGGATCTGCCGAAGTACGAGGAGCTAAGTCGTCATTGCGAGGAGGCTGAACGAACAAAGTAAGAGAGGAACCGACGAAGCAATCCCGTGATTAAATTCATCGTGCCTAGTCGCGGGATTGCGGAGTTTATGCCGTGCTTGATACGGTATCATTCCACTACGCTATCGCTTCATTTCATTTCTCGCAATGACAGTTGATAATCCAAAATAATTCTAAACAATGATTGAAAATATTGCCATTATCGCGCTGGTTTTTCTGGGTCAGCTTAATATTACTTCAATTGAACAAGGAAACACCGATTTTTTAGAGCAGTTCATAGAACAAGAATCCGTAGGGGGTAAATTTAATTTACAAGAAGAAAATTGGAATTATTATTTTGAAAATATAGATCAAGAAGATTTTTTGCAGCCATTGCCTTCCAAAATTCAGGACGCGGATGATTTTAATATTAAAGCGAAATCAGCTGTCGTTTTAGATGTTGGAACTGACACAATTTTGTATTCAAAAGATTCAGATGAGAAAAAACCGATTGCGAGTTTGACAAAAATAATGACAGCGCTTGTTGTCTTGGATAATATTGATTTAAATAGTACGGTAATAATCAGTAGAAACGCGTTTAACACTGATGGCAGAAAAGACAGTTTGACGGTAAATGAAAAAATTAAGGCGGAAGATCTGTTAAAGATAATGCTGGTTAGGTCCAATAATGCTGCTGCCGTTTCTCTGGCGGAGCACACTAGCGGGAATGTTGAGGAATTTGTCAAATTAATGAACAAAAAAGCGGAATTGTTGGGACTAAAAAATACCAACTTTTCCAACCCGACTGGATTTGATTCAGGGGAAAACTATTCTACTGCTTATGACATTGCCCAGCTCTTTGATTATGCGTCAGACAAACCGCTAATTTGGGAAATTTTAAAAACACAAAGATTAACCCTTTTTTCTATTGACGGAAAAATAAAACATGAAATAAAAAACACCAATTTGCTTTTGGGAAGATTAAAAAATATAACCGGCGGAAAAACCGGATTAACGGATGAAGCGGGACAATGTTTAGTTTTAGTTGTCGGCGATCCGATTGATAATCATCAAATAATCAGTGTGGTCTTAAACGCTGAAGACAGATTCTTAGAAACAGAGAAATTAGTACGATGGGTTTTTGAAAGTTATCGGTGGTGAAAATTAATTTAAACATTTTAATGTGCCAATGTTTAAACATTTCGCGATTTTCGGGTTTTTTGAGACAAAAGGTATATAGCAGAAAAAGAATTATCATTATAAAAACACCTTGATCTCTCAAGGTGTCATTTTTTTATTATCAAAAATATGGAATTTAGACATTAGATCATTTACTTAATTTCCGCTTTTGCTTTTTCAACAATGTTTTCAAATACTTTAGGATTTTCAATTGCAAGTTCTGATAAAACCTTTCTGTCAATTTCAATTTTAGCTAATTTCAAAGAGTGAATAAATCTGCTATAGCTTAGCCCATGTTCTCTAACTTTAGCGTTAATTCTAATTTGCCACAAAGCTCGCATTGTTCTTTTCTTCGTTTTTCTGTCGCGATAGGCATAAGTTCCCGCTTTCATTAAGGCTTCTTTAGCCGCTTTATATTTTTTACTTCTTGCGTTTAAATAACCTTTAGCTTTCTTGATGACTTTCTTTCTTCTTTTATTGGCCATTACGCCTCTTTTTACTCTTGTCATAAATAATAATAAATTGTTAAATTGTTAAATTGCTTTATCATTGTGTCATACGTAATCATAACAACACAACAATTTAGCAATTTGATAGCTATTTTGCAAGCTGTCTTCTGATTGATTTTTTAACGCCGCTTGTTATTTGTTTATCTGCCCTTTTTTGTCTCGTTGTATTTCCAGATTCGCGAGAATTAAAATGATCCTGATTAGCAGTTCTTGCGATGATCTTTCCTTTTTTGGTTATTTTAAATCTTTTTGCGATTGCTTTTCTTGTTTTAATTTTCATATTCTTTAATAAGTTATTTATCAGTATTTTTGTCATTCCCGCACTGAAATAAAACTTGTGCTGAATTTATTTCAGTATTCAGCATAAACTCCAGCGGGAACCTATTAAGTATCAATAAAATAATATTTCTTGTGTAATTTTATATACTGAGATGAACTGGATCCCAGACATTTTTTCCGGAGTTTATGCTGATGAAAATCAGTGCTCTGCCAGCAGGCATGTGCCTCTTCAGAAAAAATTCGAAGATAACAGATTAATCACTTCTTTTTGTATTCTATGACAATATTAAATCCCTGCGGGGTTTTTTTAATTCCGTGTTCTTTTATTATTTCCCTTTCCTCCGCCTCTTTATCTTCTTTTGATATTTCAGAAATCATCTGCAAAAAATCATTAAATTTCTCATACGCAAAATTGCGATTTGCTTTTTCTCTTCCTTTCAGAATCATGTCTATTTTTACCAGATCTCCCTTTTTTAAAAATTTAATTGCGTTCTTTGCTTTGAATTCAAGGTCATGCTTTTCAATCCTGACGCTTATTCTGATTCCTTTTGTTTCCGTCTTCTTCTGTTTGGCGCTTTGCTGTCTTTTTTGTTTTGCAATTTTGTATAAATATTTGCCATAATCAATTATCTTGCATACTGGAGGATTAAGATTAGGAGATACTTCGGCTAAGTCAAGATCCTTTTCAAACGCTAAATTTAAGGCATCTTCAGTTTTCATAAGCCCAAGTTGTTTTCCGTCCTCGTCAATTACCATAACTTCTGGAAATTTAATTTGTCTATTTGTTCTAAGCTCTTTTATTTTTGCGATATGTTTGTGGTTAATATTTAGATTGGAATATAGAATTTTGAATCTTGAATTTAGTACTCCGGATTCAAAATTCTATATTCCAAATTCCAGTTTGTGGAGATGGCGGGAATTGAACCCGCGTGTAGAAAATCTACTTTAAAACATTCTACCAATATAGATTATTCTTTAAGAATTTAAAGCATATAAGCAGTGAATAACCAAGACCTTATAAACTCGAGTTTAGCTAAATTTTCGGATTCTTGCGGCTAAGCGACACAAGGTCCTATCTTGATGTATGACACCGAGATTTGCCTATCAAGATTCGGCAATTCGATGGCTATCGGCCTAAGTTTATTAGGCAATAGCGGTTGCAAAAGAAGTTTGTCTATTAAAATTAAACAGACTTGCTACTTTGCTTACAAGTGAGTTTGCACTTATATTTTGCCGGCAATTTTTACGAGATTGGCCGGTTTGCTCGATTGGCAATTTTAAAATGTAATTTCTATCGAGGCCTAACATCCCCATGGTTATATAAACATTTAAGCATATAAACATTTAAACAACTGTGGTGATGTTATATTCTGCGAAGTTTGTCATTTCGAATCCGTTGGAGTGAGAAATCTATGAATGTTACTATGTGAAGATAGTGTCTATTTAAATTAAATGAAACTTAAATAACTCTCAGATCTCTCAATCGCGAAGTTTATCCTTTAGGGTTTCCTCAAGATAACATAAAGGAGTTATCTCTTGTTTCTTATCGTTCTCGCAATGTTTATTTTATCTTCTCGTTTCTTGATATCTTCTCTTTTGTCAATCTTCCTTTTTCCCTTTCCAACACCAAATTCAAGCTTGATAAGCCCATGACTTGAGTATACCTTAATCGGCACTAATGTCAAGCCTTTTTGGCTTATTTTTCCTATTAAAGATTTAATCTGGTTTTTGTGCGCCAAAACTTTTCTTGATCTTTCTGGGTCGTAATTATCAGGCATATTTGCCGGTTGATATGCGGGGATGCTGGCATTGGTTAAAAACAGCTCATTTCTTTTTACCGTAACAAAAGCTCCTTTTAAGCTGATATGCCCGGTTTTTATTGATTTTACTTCATATCCTTTTAACGCTAAACCACCTTCTATTTTTTCAAGAATTTCATAGTCATAATGCGCGCGTTTATTTGTGGCGTGTGTTTTCATGGCTTTAGTTTAGCACAAAAGCGATGAATTAGAAAATACGAATTATGAAGTTCAAAATTAACCTGTCATTGCGAGGAGGCGATACCGTAACTAAATACGGCACAAGCTCCGCAATCCCGTGATTAAATTCTTCGTGCATAGTTACGGGATTGCGGAGTTTATGCCGTGCTTGATACGGTATCATTCCACTACGCTATCGCTTCATTTCATTCCTCGTAATGATATTTTGCAATTATATATTGACTTTAAAAATTATCGTCTTATAATTAAGACAGATAAGAAACTAAAAAAACTATATGAAAATCGGTATTGATGCGCAAACAATTTTAAATCCAAAAATGGGGGACGCGGCGGGATTAGGGCATTATACTTATCAATTGATCAGGTATTTGCTGGAAATTGACCAGGAAAATGAATATGTTTTGTATTTCAGTCATCGAGTAAGAGAAAAAGATCTTGAGAAATTTGACAAGCCGAATGTTGTAATAAGGTGTTTTCCTTTTTCACAATATAAGAAATATCTTCCTCTTGCTTATTCTGAAACGCTTGCGTCTGCATTTTTTTTGCGCGATAATTTGGATGTTCTTCATGTTCCGGGCGGCAGGGCGCCTTTGACTTATAAAAGAAAGCTGATCGTAACAGCTCATAGTCTTGGGATTAAAAAATTTCCAGATCTATTTTCCAAAAGGCAGCAGATAAAATTTAAAGTTAAGCCGGCTGCATTTAAGAGGGCTGACATGGTTATCGCAAGTTCGCAGGCAGCAAAAAATGATCTTAAAGGAGATTTCCAGATCAGTGATGAAAAAATAAAAGTAATTTATAATGCTTTTGACGAAAAATTTTTTAAAGACGCGGATGTGAGCGGAATTCAAAAGGTAAAAGATAAACATAGGATTGACGGTGAGTATATTTTATTTATGAATACAATTAAGCCTCTTAATAATCTGACAAGACTCATTGAAGCGTTTTCAAAATTAAGATTAATTCTTAAAGGGAAAAAGCCGAATTCAAATTATAAGCTGGTTTTAGCTGGAAAAAATGGCTGGCTTTCAGATGAAATTCATCAAATTGCAAAGGATTTCGGACTAAAAAACGAGGTTATATTTCCCGGATATATAGATCCGGAAGACCTCAACGCCTTATTTGCCGGTGCTGATGTTTTTGTTTCTATTCCTGTTTATGAAGATTTCGGCGCTCCGGTTCTGGAAGCGATGGCATCTGGAATTCCGGTTGTATGTTCCAGTGTTTCTTCTCTTCCTGAGATAACGAACGGCGCGGTTGAATTGGTTGATCCGTATGATGTTGATGGGATCAAGTGTGCGATTTTAAAGGTTCTTGATGATGATATTTTGCGGAGTGAAATGAGATCCAGAGGATTGCAGCAGGCGAGAAAATTTCACTGGAAAAAAACCGCAGAAAAGACGTTAAAGGTTTTTGAGGAAGTGGTTGGGTAGACATAAGAGTGGATGTGAAGCAGTTATAATAAATTATTCCCCTCTTGAGAGGGGTAAATCTGCGAAGCAGATGGGGTGTGTTTGAAGTTTCGATATATTCACTTAATTTAAGTTTTTGTTGATTATTCAAGTTTAGAGTAAAATGGGAAACATTAGAAACTGTTTGCAAAACAGTCCCCGCGTAAGGATCTCTCGTATAATTTATTAAGGTGAGACAGACTGGATCCCAGACATTCTTTCTGAAGTTTATGCTGATGAAAATCGGTACTATCACTTTAGAAAAAAATCCGGAATGATAGGAAGTGAGGAAGTTCTAATATTGCTTGGTATAATTTTTTGAAATCACAAGAGGCTCCAGTCAGGAGACTGGAGCCAACGAGTTCTTCCAAAAACAAGATCCGTCCTGAATCTTCGGGACGGATCTTGTTTTTTTCTCAACTCGTCTTTTAAAAAAAGACGGGGTGGGAAAAAAAGAAAAAGAGGAAGCAAAAAGATTGTATATTAATCTACTGTAAAAATTATCATTTTATGTTCAGCTGTTGGCTCATATGATAGAGCTTCATCAGAAGTTGAAATTATTCCAGGACATGATATTTCGATTTTATCACCAGGATCTTTGAAATGATTAGCTGTTTTTACAACAGTTTCTGCAACTAATTCTCTGGAAAGTTCAAACTGTAAACGCTGTTCTTTTAACATATTTGCAAGCATTTCAGTTTTCTCTTTATTTTCAGTTCCATCTGGATTCAATATCGAAATTCTTATTGAACTCATATTATATACCTCCATTAACTGTAAACTGCCTACAAAATAATTATAACCAATTTGCAGTTATGGAGATTTTTTTTATTTCCTTCCTCAATTTTCAAAGAACTTGTTTCAAGTTGCTTTTGTTGTGCTGTTTTTATGCAACAGTGAAGTATAACACGCATCAAAAATATGTCAATGGTTGATTTTTTGTTGGTTTTTGGGTAAGATAGAATAGTAGATACAAAATTCAGATGTCATTCTGAACTTGTTTCAGAATCTTTTGTATATTACAATTAACAAACTTATAAATCACAGAACTTTTGAATAAATTGAAAACACAATAATCTTTTAATATTTTTCGACCTTGCTCCGAAATTTACCGCATATAGTTCGGAGCAAGGTCGAACAATATTATTGTGTTTATATTGAAAAAGAAAGTACAGTGTAAATAGTATAAGTTAAAACCTAAATTAACAAAGATCCTGAATCGGGCCTGCCCTGAGCTTGCCGAATGGGTTCAAGGATGACAAATTAAGGATAACAGCCTTGCTGTAATAATAAAACTAAAATTAAATCAATGTTCAAAAAAGTAGATCCTCGACAGAATTTTCCGGAGATGGAAAAGGATATAATGAATTTCTGGAAAAAAGACAAAATATTTGAGAAATCAGTGGAAAATAGGGGTGATGAAAAAACCTACAGTTTTTTTGACGGGCCTCCATTTGCGACAGGGATGCCTCATTACGGGCATGTCGTGGCAAATTTAATGAAAGATGTTGTGCCGAGATATTGGACGATGAGAGGGTATAAGGTTGAGAGGCGCTGGGGTTGGGATTGTCATGGACTTCCGATCGAGAATTTGATCGAGAAAGAGCAGAATATCAAGAACAAGCAAGAGATCGAAGAAATGGGAGTTGATAAGTTCAATGAGGCTTGTTGTGATTCGGTCTTGCGTTATGCCAAAGAGTGGAAAAAATTCATTCCGCGAATTGGCAGGTGGGTTGATATGGAAAATGATTATCGGACAATGGACTGGAAATATACGGAATCAATCTGGTGGGTTTTTTCCGAGCTTTATAAAAAAGGATTAGTTTATGAAGGACATAAAGCGATGCATATTTGCCCGAGGTGTGAAACTACTTTATCTAATTTTGAGGTTACGCAGGGGTATAAAGGTATCACGGATTTATCGGCGATGGTTAAGTTTAAATTAAAAGCGGGGCAGAAAATAGGGGATTTTGAAGTTGATGAAAATACTTTTGTTTTGGCGTGGACGACGACGCCG
>JAGLOZ010000033.1 GCA_023137595.1 Minisyncoccota bacterium
GGGTGACAACGAAAGAGTGGATTGAGAATTATGTAAATAAAACAAAAGGAAGTGGAGAGAACATTGTTCCTGTCAAAATTAAAAATACAAAAAAACAATCGATCTCCGATTCCTTTCAGGCAGATAAAAGTAAGGATAAAGTCTTGAAGCAAAAGGAGCAAGGCATTTGTCTATCGGACAAGCAAGTAAGTTTGTCTCCGCATACGGAAATAGCTATTCTTGCTTTCTTTAGAAGAATGATACTGGCGACTTTTGTTGTCGGGGTCTTTGGTATTGGTTTTGTACTTTTTTCAAGTCATATTTCGCTTTCTGTAAGATCAATGCTTTCTGAAGCTGAAAAAATTATGGCAGTGGTTTCTTTTGATCTTAATCCGTTTTTAGATTCGTTCAATAAAAATCAGACGGAAGAAAGAGCTGGAGTTGTAGCAGGAGTCAAAACTTCTGTTGATGAAGAAGACGGTAATGGAGCAGAAGGTCAAAAAGTGGATAAAGGAATAATAATAATCCCTTTGGAAGGAGAAATAGATTCGGAGGAAAATCAAAAACTAATAGAAAAACTAAGCTCAAGTTTTTCTGATGATGTTGATATCCAACCATCTGGAGATGGAGTGAGTGGAGTGATAACTTCTCAGGAGAATACAGATGAGAATTATTTATACTTAATGGTGCCAGTGAGAGAATAAAAAACATTCAATATCCAATAAAATAATAATTAACAAAATTGAATATTTAAGTGTTGAACATTAAATAAGTGTTGAACGTTGAGTATTGAATATTAAAGAGCTATCTTTTATGAAAAAAGCGATTTACATTTTAATAATTATATTTCTATTTAGCGGGATGGTTTTTTATGGAGAGGAAGAAGCGCGGGCGGGGTGGTATGATGGGAGCTGGACTTATCGGAAAGCGGTTACTGTTCAAAGTTCAAAAGTTGAAACGACGGAAACTTCTTTTCCTGAAAATGGCGTTGCGGACATAAACATAGCATTTCAACTGGGAAGAATTTATTATAATTCCGGAAATATCAATGAAGCAAAAAATATATTTCTTGAGATAGAAAGACTTCAGCCAAGTAATTCAAACGCGCGATACAGTCTTGGTTTGATCTATGAAAAGGAAGAGAACAGCGAAGAGGCTCTGAGGGAATTTGAAACAGTTCTCCTTTTGAATCCTGAAAATCAGGAAGTTATAGAAAAAATTAATAATCTGAAAAAACTTATTGAAAAAAAGAATAAAAAACCGGAACCGACTCTAGAACCTGTTATAGAAGAGGAAGATGGTGAGGACGAAGTAGAGGAAGAAGATGTTGAAGAATAGAATTGTTACATTGTTCTTTTCGCGGGAACTGTTTTGCAAACAGTTCCTAATGTTTCCCAAGCAAATAAAATTTGTTAATATTACAGCTGTCTTCAAAGCATAGGGCAAAAAGATAAAGATTATTGAAATTTCAAAACAAAAGAAACTGGTTATCTGTCTGCTAGACAAACAGGCAGACCAGTTCCCGCGAGGAAGTCAAACTGGATCACGCCAGAAATGGCGTGAACAGGCGCGAGAATAAAACAGCATCTCTGCTGTTGTTCAACAATATAACAATTTAACAATACAACAATAGAATACTATAAATTAAAAATTGAAATCATTGGCAATAAAGTGAGTGTATTTCTGTTAGATAAAAAGAAAAATATTATTTCTAATTCATCTTGGACTGATGAACGAAATTTATCTGAAAAACTTCTTAAAAAAATTGATTTGCTCTTGAGAAAAAATAAGCTTAGTATAAAAGATATTGAGAAAGTTGATTTTGAATGCGATTCTCCTTATTTTAGAAAAAATAAAAAAATTAATTTTGAAGAAACTGTGTCTTCAAAAAATAAATGCGGATTCACCTCGTGGCAGATAGGTGAGATATCGGCAAAGGTTTTAAATTTTGCCATTGACGAAAGCTAAAAATTAGTGTATACTGTAAGTACAACAATTGAATAAGTAATAAAAAAGGGTGAATTATCACCCCTTTTTTATTGTTCGCTGTAGCTGTTATATATTATGGCAATAAAGTATAGTTGAATATACATAGATGAATGGTGATATACTTTAGATAGAATTTTTAAATTTTTAATTTTATAAATAAATCTAAATTTTTAATGTTTAAATAATCGCTTGTCATTCTGAAATATATAGTTTATTGAATTGATCAAACAGATTAGATGTGGCAATTTAAAGATGCTGAAATAAATTCAGCATGACAGATGCTTCGCATCTCGTAATTAAAAATTTAATTATTAAAGTATTATTTAGAAATTACAAAATTACAAAATTAATTTTGTTCATAAACAAAAACAAAAAGGGTGGCCTTAAAACTAAAGGTCAAAAATGGAGACAAAAATAAAAAATAAAAGTATAAACAAAATAAGTTTCATTTTAGCTTTGTTTTTTTCGTTAGCGCAAATAAGCCAAGCAAACATTGCTTTAGGCGTTTCTATCTCAGCGGGAGAAATGATAAACTTGATCAACCAGTCTAGGATGGAAGCAGGACTTTCTTCTCTTTCGGTAAACGAAAAACTAGCAGAGGCGGCAAAAAAAAGAGCTAGCGATATGTTTGAGTTTCAATATTTTGACCACAACAGTCCGAGCGGATTAACGCCGTGGGATTTTATAAGATCAGCGGGGTATGATTATAGCTATGCCGGTGAAAATCTAGCAATAGATTTTGTGACTGCATCTGGCGCTCATCAGGCTTTAATGGAAAGTTCTTCGCATAGAGAAAATATTTTGAATTCAAATTATAGTGAAATTGGAATTGCAGCGATAGAAGGAACATTTGATGGAAATAATAGTATCATTATTGTAGAAGAATTTGGAGCGCCTTTGAAAAAGGCAGTAATTAAGGATTATAATTCAAATGAAAACATTGAATTTGTTCTTGAGGAAAAAGTGAATGAGATCAATAATCTGCCGAGTAAGAAGGAAAATGTGACCACGGTGGAAATAGCGGAGACAAAAACAGATCTATCTAATATTGAGGAAAATGTGATTGAATTGTTTTTGGAGGAAGAAAGCGTTGATGAACAAAATGATAATTCGGAAAATATAGACACAAAAGAACCGAACGATGATTTGTTGCCGGCTGATTTGGATGTCTATTATTTTGGACCTTTGGTGTCTTTATGGACATCAAGCGTTAAGTGTGAGAATATATTGTGTTACTCAAAAAATAGCGAAGCTATTATTGATAACCCGGTATTATTGTCAAAAAATTTGGACAATGAAAAGGTTATGGGTTTAATAAGCAGAACTTATGCGAAAGACGAATATATAAAAAAATATGATTATCAGCAAGAGCCGATTGAGTCAGTGTGGAATTGCTATTTCCAAAATGAGTTTACCGGACGTATTTTTTTGTTTTATTTTACAATGGCGATTTTATTGATCTTTGATTCTGTGAGTCTGGTTTATTTTTACGTTAAGAAGGAACCGTTTAGGATTTAGAGCCTGTTTAAAACTCTAACGGGTAGGTTCAAGCCCTCGCTTGAACCGTTTAGATGAGCTATCTCTGATGCGAGCAAGGGCTCGCATCTACCCAAAACATACTTTTAAAACAGATTCTTAGTAAATCTATGTATATCAAAGATTCCTAATTCTTCAAGAATTCGGATTTTTGTTTTGTCGGAAATTTTAGGATATATGGGATCATACGCAATATTGCGGTATTTAATAAATCGAGATCCTGTAAGCTCTCTCTTTTACAAAGGAGGGATAGCTTTTTTAGCTTCTATTTTACAAAAAATTGTTTTTGGCTTGTATTTGTGTTATAATTTGACAAACACAAAAATAATTATCTATTTAAAAGAAAAAATGAAAAAAAATACAAAATCAAAAGCTGATCTGTTTTTTGAAGTTTCATGGGAAGTTTGCAATAAAGTTGGAGGCATTTTTACGGTCTTAAGTTCAAAGGCAAGACATATGCAAAAGTGTTATAGAAACGGATATTATCTTGTCGGCCCATATTTTGAAGGAAAAAGCAGAGCCGTTTTCAAGGAAGAGGCTGTTCCGGAAAAATACAAAAATATTTGCGAACAGTTGAAAGAAGAAGGGACAATCTGTCATTTTGGATTTTGGCTCATTAAAGGAGAACCGAAAGTTATTTTGGTTGATTTTAAAGACTTATGGTCTAAAATTAACAACATAAAAAAAGAATTATGGGAAAACTTCAAGCTTGATTCTTTGGACAGTTCGTACGATTTTGATGAGCCTGTTCTCTGGAGTTGGGCAGTTGGAAATTTGATCGAGAAATTGAGTGAAGTTGAAAGCAATAAAAAAATAGTCGTTCAAGCTCATGAATGGCTTTCCGGACCGGCGATTTTATATCTGAAAAAGAATGATTCAAAGGTGTCAACGGTTTTTACAACTCATGCAACGACTTTAGGAAGGTCTCTCGCCGGACATGGAGCTGATCTTTATTCCGTTATAGATAAGATAGATCCAACCAAAGAAGCGCAAAAATATGGAGTTGCGCCAAAACACAATATGGAAAAAATAACTGCAGCAGCAGCTCATGTGTTTACAACCGTGAGCCAAGTTACAGCTGTGGAGGCGGAATATATTTTAGGAAAAAAAGCTGATGTTATATTACCAAACGGTCTTGACATGACGAAGTTTCCCAGCTTTGAAGAAACTGCTTTGAAACATAAAAAATATAGAGATAAATTGCGTCAGTTTGCTTTGTATTATTTCTTTCCTTATTACAAGATTGATCTTAAAGATACTTTGTTTTATTTTACCGCGAGCAGATATGAATTTCACAATAAGGGCCTGGATATTTTTATAGAGTCTCTTGCCCGATTAAACGAAAAAATGAAAAAGAATAAAAGCAAAAAAACAGTAGTTACATTTTTCTTTGTTCCGGCGGGGGTAGAGGGCATAAGGACAGAGGTGGCAGAAGCAAGGGAAGCTTTTCGGGATATAAAAGATTTGCTGGAGGAAGAGGAAAATGACATTAAAGAAAATTTGCTTTATGCTCTTACTTCTGAAGAAAGAATAAGCGAAAAGTCAGTTTTTGACAAAGGTTTTTCTCTTAACATGAAAAGAAAACTTCTGAGACTAAAATCTAAAAGCGGAGCTGCTCCGCTTTCAACGCACAAAATTTCAGATGCAGAAAATGATCCAATAATAAAAGCTTTCAAAAATGCAGGTCTGGAAAACAAAGAGGAAGATAAAGTTAAGGTCATATTTTATCCGATATATCTGACTGGCGCTGATGGGCTTGGAGACCTTGATTATTATCAAAGCATTCAAGCCTGTCATCTTGGTATTTTTCCTTCATATTATGAGCCTTGGGGTTACACTCCTCTTGAAACCGGCGCTTTGGGAGTCGCGTCGCTAACCAGCAATTTGTCTGGATTTGGAAAATATTTTTATGATGATTTGCGTAATAAAAAGATTCCAGGGATTTATATATTAGACATAGAAAACCAGAAGAAAGAAAAAATGATAAAAGATTTTGTTGATATTATCTATAAATATACTTTGTTCACAAAAAAGAAAAGAATTGACAATAAGATTCAGGCTCGCAAAGTTGCCTTTACGGCGGATTGGAAAAATTTCGCAGTTCATTATATAGAAGCGCATAATTTAGCAGTGGAGAAAAATATATAAAAAAATAAATTTTATATCGGTAATAGATCGCAAAAAACAAGGATACAAGATATGAATAATTAAAACATTCAATACACAACACTCAATATTCATTGATCATTTAGGCGTTGAGAGTTAAATGAATGTTGGTTATTGAGTATTGATTATTGTATCTTTTTGCTAAAACAACTTTTTGGGATAGTCTATAATAGTGAAGTGTTATCAAGGATGTGTTTATTATGTTTAAATGAGGTGCTCTTGACAACATTTCTCCATTACGTATAATGAAAATATACTTGTTATTCAAGTCAGCATATACATTTTATGTTTTATATGGCAATCAAATAAAAAAAGAGGGCTTTTTGTGCTTGCAGCGTTTGCTGTTTTAGCTTGTTTTTGTATTTTTGAAATTTATCCCGTCATTTGGCAGGACAAGTAATTTTAATGTTCTGTTACTGTATCGTTTTATTGTTAAATGGCTAAATTGTTACGTTGTTGTATCGTTGGCTCCACAGTCCTAAAGAGACTTTGAATCAATAGGTGGAATTGTCATTCTTAATCCATTCGGCAAGCCTAGGACAGGATTAGTTCGGAATCTATACTAAGTTGCAACAAACATAATCTATAAATCACAAAACATTATAATGTCATCCCGAAATAATTCGCCAACTGGCGGAGGTTGAGGGATCTAGGGGCAAGACTAGCTACGCTTACCATGCTATTAGATCTCTCGCGGAGTTTTCCTGATATATGTCAGGGCTCAGGATGATAATTCAAATCATCTGGTAGTTTTTTAGATCTAAAATTTATTGAATAATACAGACTAGATATAATAGTCAAAAGATACAGAAGCGAGTCTGTTCTCGTGAAGACGGGGATTTAGCATGACACGTTTCGACAAGTTCAGTATGACAATAAAGCAATTAAACGATTTAATAATTTAACAATATAATGATATGCTCAAAAAAAAGGAAATAACAAATTTAAAATCAAACAGGAAATATTTTGACAAAATAAAAGAGTTAATACACCCGCCTTATTTGATAGAATCTCAAATTAATTCTTATAATTGGTTTATCGAAAGAGGATTGAAAGAGCTTTTAGGCGAGGTTTCTCCTATTATTAGTTTTAATAAAGAGATGGAGTTTGATTTTATTGACTATTATCTTGACAAGCCGAAATATGACGAAGAAACATCTAAGGAAAAGAACCTATCCTATGAAGCTCCTTTGCGATGTAAGGTTAGATTAACTGATGTCAAAACTAAAGTAAAAAAAGAGCAAGAAATTTATTTTGGAGAGTTCCCCATCATGACAGATCGAGGAACTTTTATTATTAATGGAGTGGAGAGAGTGGTTGTGGGACAGCTTATAAAATCTCCCGGAGTATTTTTTAGTGTTTCTTCTGAGAAGGAAGATAAAAAATATTTTGGCGCAAAATTAATTCCAACAAGAGGAGCATGGCTTGAAATAGAAACAGAAGCAAGTGGCGCTATTTTTGTTAGAATAGACAAGAAAAGAAAAGTAGCTGTTACTTCATTGCTTAGAGCTTTTAGGGAGGGATCAGACGATGGCTTATTGAAGTTATTTTCCGATGTTGATACCGGAAATGTGAAATTTATAAAAGAAACCATTGGCAAAGATTTGGCAACATCGGAGTCCGAAGGTTTTATCGAGGTATACAAGAGGGTTAGGCCTGGCGATCTGGCAACCGCTGATAACGCCAAACAGTTAATTGAGGGAATGTTTTTTAAATTTGACAGATATGACCTTGGCAAGGTTGGAAGGCATAAAATGAACCAAAGGCTTAATATTGACCTGGAAGACTCCGTTTCTAATAGAATATTTCAGCCTAGTGATCTGGTTTTAACTGTTAAGGAAATAATCAGGCTTAATAACTCCCTTAATGCAGCCCCAGACGATATTGATCATCTCGGCAATAGAAGAGTGAGAATGGTCGGGGAGCTTATTCAAGAAAGATTCAGGCTGGGATTTATGAGAGTTGAAAGAAATATTAAAGATAGAATGAGCACTCTTGATTCAAACACAGTCACTCCTTCTCAGCTTATAAACACAAGACCTCTCATTGCAGTTATAAGAGAATTTTTTATGTCTAGCCAGCTTTGTCAATTTATGGACCAGGTAAATCCGTTGGCTGAGCTTGAGCACAAAAGGCGTCTTTCCGCTATGGGACCGGGAGGACTTACAAGGGAAAGAGCCGGATTTGAAGTTCGTGATGTGCATCGTAGTCATTACGGAAGAATTTGTCCGATTCAAACTCCAGAGGGTCCGAATATTGGCTTGGTTGGACATCTTGCTCTTTATGGAGAAGTTAATGAATATGGATTTTTGGAAACTCCGTATAGAAAAGTCAAAGATAGCAAAGTTACAGAAAAGATAGTATATTTAGACGCTACGGAAGAAGAAAAGTCCAGTATTGCTCATGCTAGCGTTCCTTTTGATGAAAACTCTGGCAAATTCACTCAAAAAGAAATTCAAGCAAGGGACAAGGGAAAACCTGGAATAGTTGAAGCGGAAAAGGTAGATTTTATGGATGTATCTCCCAATCAGGCAATTAGTGTTGCAACATCGCTTATTCCTTTTCTTGAGCATGATGACGCGCATAGGGCGTTGATGGGTTCAAATATGCAACGTCAGGCCGTTACTTGTATTGTTCCTCAGTCTCCCGTAGTCGGAACGGGCTTTGAAAAGAAAGCCGCATTTGATTCCGGACATATTGTTCTTGCTGAAAAAGACGGTAAAATTATTGAAGTTGATGGAACTCATATAAAAATTAAGAATTCAGATTCAGGATTTACGGAATATAATCTTTCCAATTTTGTCAGGTCAAATGCTGCTACATGTATGACGCAATATCCAAGAGTAAAGAAAGGGCAGCAAGTCAAAAAAGGAGACCTTCTTGCTGACAGTTCCGGAACTGAAGATGGAGAGCTTGCTCTTGGTCAAAATTTATTGGTAGCATTTATACCTTGGGAGGGATGTAATTTTGAAGACGCTATAATACTTTCACAAAAAGTTGTTGAAAATGACAGGTTTAGCTCAATTCATATTGAAGATTTTTCAATTGATGTTCGAGATACAAAACTTGGCCCAGAAATTGTAACCAGAGATATTCCTAATGTTGGAGAAGAAAAGCTGAAAGACCTAGACGAAGAGGGAATTATAAGAATCGGAGCAGAAGTCAGATCCGGAGATATTCTGGTTGGAAAAATTACACCAAAAGGAGAAAGCGATTTGACGGCGGAAGAAAGATTATTGAGATCTATCTTCGGTGAAAAAGCAAGGGATGTGAAAGACACTTCTTTATATTTACAGCATGGAGAACAAGGAAAGGTAGTTGATGTAAAAATATTTTCAAGAGATCAGGGAGATAAGCTTTCTAGCGGTGTTATAAAAAAAATACAAGTAAGCGTTGCGCAGCTTCGAAAGATTCAGGTTGGAGATAAATTAGCGGGCAGGCATGGAAATAAAGGAGTTATCTCAACGATTCTTCCCATTGAAGATATGCCTTATTTGGAAGATGGAACTACTATTGATATAATTTTGAATCCTTTGGGTGTAGCAAGTAGAATGAATATTGGTCAGATTCTTGAAACTCATCTTGGCTGGGCGGCAAGCAAGCAAGGATATAAAGCCGCTTGTCCCTCTTTGAATGGAGTTACCGAAGAACAGATAAAAAAGGAACTTAGAAAAGTCGGTCTTCCGGAAGACGGAAAGGTCCAGCTTTATGACGGGAAAACCGGTAAATCTTTTGACAATAAATCTACTGTGGGAATTACTTATATGTTAAAATTGAATCATCTTGTTGAAGATAAAATACATATGCGTTCTATCGGTCCGTATTCTCTTATCACACAGCAACCACTTGGAGGAAAGGCGCAATTTGGAGGACAAAGATTTGGAGAAATGGAGGTTTGGGCGCTTGAAGGACACGGCGCTGCTCATACTTTGCAGGAAGTGTTAACTATAAAATCGGATGATGTATTAGGAAGATCAAAAGCGTATGAAGCAATTATTAAAGGTGAATCAATAAGAAGTCCTCATATTCCTGCCTCATTCCATGTTTTATTAAATGAATTAAAAGCTCTTGGTTTAAGCGTTAATCTTATCGAGTCAAAAGAAAAAGAATCTAAAGAAGGAGTGGAGTCGGACAAAAAGGAAGAGGAATAGGATATTTTTCAAGCAAGTATAACTGCATAATACTTTAAACTGTAGTAGAGTTTTTAAGTTTTATAATTTTTAATTTTGTAAATAAATCTTAATTTTTAATGTTCTAATAGCTGTGTTGTCATTTTGTTCGTTAACTGGCGAATAGCATGACAGACGTTTTATGTTTCGTGATTAAAAATTAAAGAATTAGAAATTACAAAATTAAAAATTTACAACACGGTATCTAATAATATAATTTTATAATAATATAATTTTATGACAAATATAGGCACAAAAGTTGAAGATTTTGAAGCAGTTCGTCTCAAGCTTGCCAGTCCGGAAGAAATATTAAGCTGGTCTTGCGGGGAGGTTCTTAAGCCGGAAACAATAAATTACAGAACCCAAAGACCGGAAAAAGACGGGCTATTTTGCGAGAAAATATTTGGACCGACAAAAGATTGGGAATGCTATTGCGGAAAATATAAGAGAATAAGATATAAAGGTATTGTCTGTGATAAGTGCGGGGTAGAGGTTACAAAATCCATAGTCCGAAGAGAAAGAATGGGATATATAAAACTAGCTGTGCCTATTTCTCATGTCTGGTTTTTAAGGGGAGTTCCGTCAAGCATCGGTTTGGCGCTTAATATGTCTATTCAGGAGCTGGAAAGAATTATTTATTTCGCAAGTTATTTGATCATAAATGTTAACGAAGAAGAAAGGAAGGCGGTTTCCGAACAAATTGAAGCCGAATATAAATCAAAAATTAAAAACGGGAAAAAGACCCTAATAATTCCTGAGATCAATGACATTAAAGAGGCAAGAGACAAGGCGAAGGAAGAGCTCCGAAGCATTAAAAAACTCAAAGTTATTTCAGAAGTTGAATACAGAAACCTTTCTTTGAAATACGCATCCGTTTTTAAAGCTGATATAGGAACTGAAGCTATAAAAAAAGCATTATATGATATTGATTTAAAGAGTTTGATCAAGAAATTGGAAAAAGAAATTGCTGAGTTGCCGAAAACTTCTGCGCAGAGAAAAAAAATAATGAAGAGATTGCGGCTTGTGCGAGGTTTTGTACAAGCGGGAATAAAGCCGGAATGGATGTGCTTGATGGTCGTTCCCGTGATACCTCCCGACCTAAGACCGATGGTACAGTTGGATGGAGGGAGATTTGCGACTTCTGATCTTAATGATCTTTATAGAAGAGTCATTAACAGAAATAACCGTCTCAAAAAGCTTATAGAATTGGGAGCTCCAGAAGTTATTTCCAGAAATGAGAAAAGAATGCTCCAAGAAGCTGTTGACGCGCTTATTGATAATAGCGCCAGAAGAGGACAGGCTACAATGGCAGCCACAGGAAAGAGAAGACAATTAAGATCACTTGCTGATATGCTAAAAGGAAAACAAGGAAGATTTAGACAGAATCTTTTAGGGAAAAGAGTTGATTATTCAGCGCGTTCGGTTATCGTTATTGGTCCGAATTTAAGGCTTGATCAGTGCGGACTTCCCAAAAAGATGGCTTTAGAACTTTTTAAGCCTTTTGTAATGAAAGAGCTTATAGAAAGAAGTTTAGCTTATAATGTCAGAAGCGCGAATAAATTAATAGAGCAGGGAATAACGGAAGTCTGGGATATTTTAGAAGAAGTGATCAAAAATAAAGCAGTTCTTCTTAATCGCGCTCCAACTTTGCATCGTCTTGGAATTCAGGCCTTTTATCCAACCTTAATTGAAGGAAAGGCTATTCAAATTCATCCTATGGTCTGTAAAGCGTTTAATGCTGATTTTGACGGAGATCAAATGGCTGTGCATCTTCCGCTTACCGAAGAAGCTCAAAAGGAATCAAGAGAAATAATGCTTTCTTCTAAAAATCTTCTGAAGCCGGCGACTGGAGAGCCTATCGTAGTTCCTTCTCAGGATATAGTTCTCGGCTGTTATTATATGACTAAAATTGTAGATGAAGAAAAAGAAAAAGAAAAAGAAAAAGCTTTTAATTCTTTTGAAGAAGCGGTAATTTCTTACAAACTTGGCTTGATCAATCTTAGGGCTAAAATAAAGCTTAGAAATAATTCATGGGTTAAAGCTGAAAAATCGGTTTCTGGTGCTAGAAGCGGAGTTTCAGATCGCGCGGAAAAATTTATTGAAACTAGCGTTGGACGCATAATCTTTAATCAATCATTGCCGGAAGAATTGGTATTTATAAATAAAGTTATGGATTCTGGCGCTCTTAAGAATCTTATAGCAGATGCTCTGGATGTGATTGGAGAAGAAGGAACTGTGAGATTAATTGATAAAATTAAGAGCCTCGGATTTAAATACGCGACTAAATCCGGGTTGAGCTGGGGGATGGACGATGTTAAAATTCCAGACATAAAAAAGGAACTTCTGAAAAATGGAGATGGGAAAATCGATGAAATTAGAGACCAGTACGAAGAAGGATTGCTTACGGAGAATGAAAGAAGAATAAAATCAATAGAGGTTTGGAATGATATAAAGAGCAGAATAGCTCAGGAAATCCCAAATACCATAGGAGAGGAAAGCCCTGTGGCGTATATGATCAATTCCGGAGCAAGAAGCAATTGGGCTGTTATAACTCAGATGGGAGGAATGAAGGGGCTGGTTGTAAATCCATCGGGAGAAACGATTGAACTTCCAATCAAAAGCAGTTTCAAAGAAGGTTTTAATGTTTTGGAATATTTTATCTCTACTCATGGAACCAGAAAAGGAATGGCTGATACGGCTCTTAGGACCTCAACTGCAGGCTATCTGACCAGAAGGCTTGTTGATGTCGCGCAAGATGTTATTATTCATGAAAAGAATTGTCATGATACCGAAGGAACTGAAGTTATTGCCAGTGAACATTTGGATATAGGAAGAACAGTATCAATGAGATTAAGGGGAAGAACGGCTCTGAAAGATATCAAAAATCCAAAAACTAAAAAAGTTATTGTTAAAGCCGATGATCAGATCAGCAAAGAAGACGCGGAAAAAATAGAAAAAGCGGGAATTGAAAGAGTTTGGGTCAGGAGTATTGTTAATTGCAAAGCGAAGAGAGGGATATGTCAGGCATGTTATGGATATGACCTTGGAAAAAATAAGCTGGTAGAGATAGGACAGGCGGTAGGAATAGTTACCGCTCAAGCGATCGGAGAGCCTGGGACACAGCTTACCATGAGAACATTTCATAGCGGGGGTGTTGCCGGCAAAGACATCACTCAGGGACTTCCGAGAGTTGAAGAAATTTTTGAAGCAAGGCTTCCAAAGGGAAAAGCTGTTATTTCCGAAGTTAATGGCATAGTTGAAGACATTGAAGAAACTCAGGATTCAAGAGTCATTCACATCAAATTTAAGCCGAAAATGGAAGAAGCGGTCGAAAAAGAAAAAATTGAAGATGTTCAAAGCTATGTTATTGATAAAGATATTTCGATTTTAGTCAAAAAAGGCGAACTGATAACGGCAGGGCAGCAGCTGGTTGAGGGGCATGTTGATATTCATGAATTATTTGAATTAAAAGAAATTAAAGAAGTTCAAAGATATATTATCAAAGAAGTGCAGCAAGTTTACACTTCTCAGGGAGAGGGTATTGACGACAAGCATATTGAAATAATTATAAGACAAATGCTTTCAAGAGTCCGCATCAAAGACATGGGAGATACTAATTTGTTAATAGGAGATATTGTAGAGAAAGCTCAATTAACTGAAGCTAATAATAGAATTAAAGCAGAAAATAGAGAGAATAAAAATGTCACAGATAAAATTAAAAATCCTGCCGTTGCCGAGCAATTGCTTTTGGGAATAACAAAAGCATCTCTTACTACTGAAAGTTTCTTATCTGCCGCTTCTTTCCAGGAAACTGCTCGCGTTCTTATCGGTGCCGCTATTACCGGAAAAGAAGACAAGCTTAGAGGGCTCAAAGAAAATGTGATCATCGGAAGATTGATCCCGTCCGGAACAGGATATTTTAGGAATATAGACAAGGAAGAATAAATTATCAAATTGCTGTATTGTTAAATTGCCATCTCGTGGGGACCTTGTAATTGATATAATAAAATACTATGAAACGAATTATTTTATTGTGGCCAAATAAAGAACCTTTAGAATCTTTGAAGAAAGAATTTACAGAATTATTTTCAGAGTATGCAGTTTTAGATAATAGTAAAGATTTTTCAAATGTAAAAGCCGCTATATTATTTATCAACGCGGAAGATGGACCTATAGAAGTTGCTGTTGATCAATTGATTGAGATGAGAAAAAATAGGATTCAAAATGTATTCGGGTTTATTTATAACAGTAATAAAGTATCAGATTCCGAAATACTTAAGCTTATAAATCAGCGAACAAAAGAATTATTGAATGAATATGGATATTTAGGACCAGAGTTTGCAGTTTATTCGGATTCAAAAGATTCAGATCAATTCATTTCTTTTGTGCGGAAAAATATTGATAATACTTCTCAAATGAATTTTACTCTTCCTAAATTCACTTGCCGATTTTGCGGATACACTGATAATAAAAATTTTGCAATTTGTTCATCTTGTCGAAAGAAACAGAAGAAATCATTTTTCGCAAGTTTGTTTGGGAAAAATAAATAAATAAATTAATACGCACAAAAACAGCTCAATCACAGGGCTGTTTTTTTTGCATCTTTATCTTGATTATTTGATTAATAATAACCTATTGTCCAGAATGTATTGGACTAATACATATCTTTGCTTTAACTGTGGTTCTAAGCTATAATATAGTAGTAAGTAAATTAAGAGGGTCTTAGTATATGACAAAAAAAAGACGAAAAAAAAGAAGAAGTTATAATAATTTATTGTTCGGATTTCCGCGGATTGAAATTGATGATTGGATCAAAAAAGATGTGATAGCTATCTTTCTTTTTGTTTTGGCGCTCTTAAGCATTTTGAGTTTTGTGGATTTGGCTGGTGGATTTGGAGAGAAATTAAGCGGAATTATAAAAATTTTATTCGGTTGGGGAATTGTTCTTTTTCCGTTTGCTTTGATTCTGTGGGGATGGAAAATGCTTAGATCAGAAAGTATTTTTGAAAGCAGAACTTCTGTGTTTGGAATAGTAATATTGGTTTTTTCAATGCTATCTTTTATGCACATTTTTTACGATCCAGCCGCAATGTTTGAATTTGCGAAATCTGGAACTGGCGGCGGTGTCTTGGGAGCGATTTTAGCATGGATTTTAGTTAGCTTGGTCGGTAAATGGGGAGGTCTAATTATTGTCCTTGCGTTATTTTTAATATCTCTGCTCTTGATCTTTGATATATCATTTATGGATCTATTGGGTAAGATCAAATTTTCGCGAAAAAATAGCAAGCTTGATCTTGATAAAAAAAGCGAGAAAGAAGATGAAGCGGAAGATGCTGAAGATGAGATGGACGGAGAACACGAAGACGATGATATTAAAATTAACATAGTTGGGAAAAATAAAGAAAAAAAAGAAGGCATTTTTTCTTCTCTTACGAGTAAAGTCAAAAGGAATAAAAAAGAGCCAAAATTTTCTGTTAAAGCGATAGAGGATGGGAATGATGCGAATGAAAAATCTAATGATGAAAATAATGAAGCAGATAATGAGCGGATCGAAGAAGATTTTGCTGATAGCATAAATAAATCTAAACAAAAAGAAAAAAACTGGAAAATTCCCCCCCTCGGTCTTTTGGACGGAAAAGATAGCGAGCCTACAAGCGGAGATATAAAAGCTAATTCAAATATTATCAAAAGAACGCTTGCTAATTTTGGCATTGAGATTGAAATGGGAGAGGTGAATGTCGGTCCTACTGTTACTCAATATACCCTGAAGCCGGCAGTTGGGATAAAACTTAGCAGAATAACCGCGCTTCAAAATGATCTTGCTCTTGCCCTCGCTGCCAGATCGCTTCGGATAGAAGCTCCGATTCCCGGAAGATCTTGGATTGGGCTTGAGCTTCCGAATCAGTCTGTCGCAATGGTTGGATTAAAGAATATATTAAGCTCTACTGAATTTTATAATAGAAAATCTAATTTAAGCGTTGTTTTAGGTAGAGACGTCGCGGGCAACGCGATTTTGGCTGATCTCGGCAAAATGCCGCATCTTATGATCGCCGGATCTACAGGGAGTGGTAAAACAGTGTGCGTAAATACTTTAATTTCCGGTCTTCTTTTTCAAAACTCTCCTGAGACGCTGAAGTTTATTCTGGTAGATCCAAAGAGAGTAGAGCTCACTCCTTATAATGATATCCCGCATCTTTTGACTGGGGTTATAACTGATCCGGACAAAGCTGTTAATTCTTTGAAATGGTCAATTTCAGAAATGGAAAATAGATACGAAACTTTAAGCCATTTAGGTTGTCGGAATATTGAATCATACAATCATGCTGTGAGGACAAAATACAAGCAAAGAGAAATTTTGCCTTATATTGTAATTGTTATTGACGAGCTTGCTGATTTGATGGCAACGCACGGAAGAGAAGTTGAAGCCGCGATTGTCAGATTGGCTCAAATGGCGAGGGCCGTTGGAATTCATTTGGTTCTTTCAACACAAAGACCTTCTGTTGAAGTTATAACGGGACTAATTAAAGCGAATATAACCACTAGAATCGCTTTTCAAGTGGCAAGCCAAATTGATTCCAGGACTATTCTTGATATGTCCGGAGCTGAAAAGCTTTTAGGAAGCGGAGATATGCTTTATCTTTCGGGTGATTCAAATAAGCCAAAAAGAATTCAAGGAGTGTTTATCTCCGAAGAAGAGATTCAGGCGATTGTAGGTTTCCTTAAAGATCAAAAAAAAGAAGAAACGGAATATAACGAAGAAATAACAGAAACAAAAAAGTCCTCGCTTGATCTGTCTTCTGATGATAATATTATTGATGACGATTTGTATGACGAAGCGGTTGAAACCGTGATGAATGCCGAAAAAGCCTCCGCTTCGCTTTTGCAAAGAAGGCTTAGGGTCGGATATGCACGCGCCGCCCGTTTGCTTGACTTAATGGAAGAACAAGGCGTGGTCGGTCCCGCGAACGGAGCAAAACCGAGAGAGGTTTATGGGATAGGGGACGATGAAGAAGCGGAAGATGATGAAAATGAAGATAATGAAGAATAAAATTGTTCTTATTGTGAAATTTGATTATAAATAGATTATCAAGTTGAAACGGTAGCACATTTTAGATGAAATTACAAATCCAAAATTACAAATAACAAATAAATCATAATTTTCAAAACATAAAATACAAAGCAGTTTTGAATATTTGAACATTATAATTTTGAATTTGATTTCTCGTTATTGTTCTATTGTTTAACTAAACTTAACTAATTTGATCAAAGTGTTCAGTATTTAGCTAAATACTAAATACTAAATACTAAATACTAGCATATGCTAACTCGATTTAAAACTAAAAAAGTAAATGTTACCGTGACTGTCGGAGAATGTCTGAAAAAGAAAAGAGAAGAAAAAAGTATTTCAATTAAGGAAATTAGCGAAAAGCTGAAAATAAAGATGAGCTATCTGGAAGATCTTGAAGAAAATAATTACGACAAGCTTCCTCCTGATGTTTATGTTAAAGGATTTATCAGAAGCTATGCGCAATTTATCGGATTTGACGCGCAAAAAATGGTTGATTTGTATAACAGAGAAAAAGCGATTAATGATAAAATTGAAAATAAAAAAAATCCAAAAAGAAAAAGTGGTAAAAAAAGGAATTTTTTGGTTCCTAATTATGCAATAATAACCCCAAAGATACTAACTGTTGTTTTTAGTTTATTTATCTTGTCTATTGTCGGATACTATTTATGGCATCAGATCAGTTCTTTTAATTCAATGCCATATCTTTTTATTTCAAGCCCGATAGAAGATCAAATATCAGACAAATCAGAAATAGAAGTTTCCGGACAAACAGAAGTTCAAGCGGCTTTGAAGATAAACGGAGAAGATGTTTTTGTTGGTCCTGATGGTTATTTTAGTGAAATAATTCTGTTAGAATCCGGTAATAATGTTCTTGTTATTGAAGCCACAAACAGATTTGACAGGACTGCTAAACAAGTCAGGAATATACTCTATGAAAAAAAGATTGAGCCGGTACCTGCTGATTTTTCAGAAGATGATACTTTTGAAGTTGGCGATGAAGAAAATATATTTTTTGAAGGTGAAATAGAATTTATAGGACCATAATTGGAATTTTGAATTTGGAATAATGAATAGGAAATAATTTCTAATTTCTAATTTCTAATTTTCATTAAATTTTCAATGACTAGATTTTCAAACACCATTCTGACATTGCGAGGAGCGAAGCGGAGCGATAGCGAAGCAGAATGACGAAGCAACCCCGAACTTATATGCATAGAACCGTATATTAATACTTTATGAAATTAATCACGGGATTGCCGGAGCCTGCCCTGAGCGATAGTCGGATGGGTTGGCTTTTCTCTCACTTCGTTTGTTCAGCCTCTTCGCAATGACATATAGAGCAATTTAACCATTTAACAATTTAATTAAAATTTATGGCGAAAGAAGAAGATAAAAAAGCTAGTGAAAAAAACGCTAGTGAAAAAAATGTAAATAATGAAAAAAAGGAAAAACTCATAAAAGATACGCTGGATGAGATTAAGGTAAGATTTGGCGAGGGAGCTATTATGAAGCTTGGAGAAGCGAGGGCACTGGACATTGAATTTACTCCAACTGGTTCAATATCGTTAGATATTGCCCTTGGTGGCGGAATTCCGAAAGGAAGAATAATAGAAATTTATGGTCCTGAGTCTAGTGGAAAGACAACTTTGTCTCTTCATATTGTTTCTGAATTACAAAAAAAAGGTGGAACGGCTTCCTTCGTGGACGCGGAACACGCTCTTGATCCAGAATATGCGAAAAAAATCGGAGTTAAAACAAATGATCTAATTATTTCTCAGCCAGATAGTGGGGAACAGGCTTTAGAAATTGTGGAAGCTCTTGTCAGGTCAGATGCGATTGATTTGGTTATTATTGATTCAGTTGCAGCGCTTACTCCCAAGAAGGAAATTGAAGGTGAAATGGGAGATTCTCATATGGGACTTCAGGCTAGATTAATGAGTCAAGCACTTCGAAAACTTGCTGGAATTGTTCACAGATCCAATACAACCGTGGTATTTATAAATCAAATAAGAATGAAGATCGGAGTTGTTTTTGGAAATCCAGAAACAACAACTGGTGGAAACGCTCTTAAATTTTACTCATCAGTGAGAATTGAGGTTAGAAAATCAGCGAAGATAAAGCAGGGAGAAGATATAATTGGAAACAGAGTGAAGGCGAAGATCGTAAAGAACAAAGTAGCTCCTCCTTTTAAAACTACTGAATTTGATATTATGTATAACGAAGGAATTTCATATTATGGAGATATCTTAAATACGGGAGTTAACTATGGGATAATTAAAAAAGGTGGAGCCTGGTATAATTATGGAGAAAACAAGCTTGGCCAAGGCAATGAAGCGAGTAAAAGATTTTTGAAAGAAAATCCAAAGATCGCGAATGAGATTGTCAGAAAGATAAAAGAAGCAGTGAAGAAGGAAGCGGAGAGTATTTAAGAAATTTTATATAATAAAAATGGGCTTCTTGAGCCCGTTTTTTGTTGCTGTTTTTCTTGCACAGCAAAGACAAAAAGAGTATAATTAAAAAAGGTTTTGATATTTAGCATAATATTTTAATGAGCTATTTTAAGTCAAATCATTCAACCTTTTCCCGCTATTTTGATGATAGCAAGGATCTTTGCGCGTCAGTAAAATTAAGAAAAAACAGAAGAGCGAATATCAAGCAACGATTGCTTGTTGTTTTGTTTTTATTCTCTCTTTTTTTTGTTTT
>JAGLOZ010000034.1 GCA_023137595.1 Minisyncoccota bacterium
CTTATTGTTAGATTAGCAAAGAACTGGTATTTTTACCAACACCTTAGGGCCCTTTATACCCGCAATGACAGATGCAGTATAAATTCAAAACTTAAATGTCAAATTGTTATTATGTTTATATGTTATTATGACAAATATATGATCACAAAAACATATCTAGACGGAAGACTAAAACAGTTGGAAGAAAATCTAAAAAAGAGAATTGATACGAAAGATAACCGGCAGACGCAGGGACTAGAGGAAGAAATCAAAGGTCTAAAAAATATTCTTGAGCTGGTAGAAGAAAGGGTTGCAGAAAATAGAGATATATTAGATAATTATTTGAGAGAGCATAATGGGCTTAAGGCTGAACTGGAAGAGCTTAAATTAAAAATTAGCAAATCAAAAGAAGATATTGAAAAGAAAGATGATGTTGGAATTGAAAAAAAAGAAGGCGACACAATAACTTCTGATTTTTGATTTTTTATTAAAAATATTCATTATTATTGACATTTTAAAGTTTTGTGGTATTTTTTAAATATCCAGAAAATGTTATTTTAGGAGTGATAACAATGAAAACAAAATTAGAAAATTGGAAAATTGGTTATGCTGCTGCTATATTGGATAGTATTGGCGCTGAAAGATCAATAAAAAAAGAAAAGCTGTTTGAATTTTCAAACGATATCATCATGTGGCTTGTTGGCAAAGATTTGCTTCGCTTCACAACAATGAATATTGATGGCTTTGAAGAAAGAAGAGCTGCTTTGACAACAAGAAGTAGGCCATTCTGGGATGGCACAAAATTAATAGATGAGAAAATTGAAATTTTAAATGCAATAAATAGAGAGGTGGAATAATTATTCTGCCTTATTTTTTATTTTTTTGTTTTTACTTAAATTTAAAAAAAAGATATAATACAAGAAGCTGAAAGTATAGAATTAAAAAGATGTCTGTAGCTTTGAGTCTAATTTATCTTCATATTTCATGCCTAAAAAAACCAAAAAACTAATTCTCATTGATGGAAACGCTCTAATGCATCGGGCGTATCACGCGTTGCCGCCTCTGACGACAAAAAAAGGGGAGGTCGTTAATGCGGTTTATGGATTTACTTCCGTGCTTTTGAATGTGATCAAAGAACTTAAGCCGGATTATATGATCTGTGCGTTTGATGTTGCCGGCGGAACTTTTCGCGATGAAATTTATAAAGATTATAAAGCAGGCAGAAAAAAACCTGATCAAGAGTTCTATGATCAAATTCCGAAGATCAAAGAAGTGGTTAAGGTGTTAAATATTCCAATAGTGGAAAAACAAGGGTTTGAAGCGGACGATATAATTGGCACGCTTACAGAGCAAGCGAATAATGAATTGCGAATTAAGAATTGCGAATTAAGGACCACAATCGTGACAGGAGATTTAGACGCCTTGCAATTGGTAGATAAAGAAACGGAAGTTTTTACATTGCGTAAAGGAATCAAAGATACCATTATCTACGACGAAAAAGCAGTGCAAGAAAGATATGGATTAAAGCCGGATCAGATTATAGACTTCAAAGGATTGCGGGGAGATCCGTCAGACAATATTCCCGGCGTCAAGGGTATCGGAGAAAAAGGAGCCATTGATCTTCTTATAAATTTTGGTTCAATTGAAAAACTTTATGAAGCGATTGAAAAAGATAAAACAGGGGATTTAATAAAACCGAAGGTGAAAGAAAAATTGATCGCGCAAAAAAAGGAAGCCTTGATGAGCAAAGAACTGGCAACGATCAAAATTGATATGGACATAGAATTAGATTTGAAAGACTGTGTTTGGGGCGATTATGACAAAGGAAAGCTGAATGATCTATTTAGGGAATTGGAATTTTATAGTTTGATGGACAGAGTTGAAAAAGCAAACAACAACGGGAACAATGAATCAGGAACAATGAATCAGGAAAATAAAAAATATGTAAGATATATAATTCTAGATACGGATAAGAAAGTTGATGAATTTCTGGTAAAGCTAAAAAAACAAAAGGAGTTTGTTTTTCAGACCAGAAGTAGCGATGATGATGTAAGTCAAAGGGATCTAACAGGGATGGTTTTTCTTTGGAAAAAAAGTCCGATATATTTTATTCCACTGGTTTTGAAGGATAATAAACCTAATTTGTTTAATGTTTCTGCTTTGGCAGAAAATTCATCGCTTTCGAAATTGAAACCGATCTTAGAAGACGAGAATTATAAGAAAATCGGATATTTTTTCAAGCGTGATGTTGAAAGTCTTGCTGGCCATAATATTGACATTAAGGGATTGAAATTTGACATAATGCTCGCAGCCTATCTGCTTGATCCGGGAAAAAGGGATTATAGTAAAGACAAGATAATATTTGACTATTTAGGACACAAGGATATTGAAGAAATAGAAAGTGAGAAAGAAATTGAAAAAAAAATAAAAAACGCAAGTATAATTGCGAAGCTAAGCCATCTTTTTGAGCTTTATGAGATCCTCAAAAAAAAGCTGGAAGAATTAGAGATGGAGGATCTTTTCTATAAAATTGAAATGCCTCTTTCGAAAATATTGGTAAAAATGGAAATGTCAGGCGTCAATTTAGACGTTCAGCTTTTGAAAGTTCTTTCAGGAGAATTGTCAAATAAGATATTTGAATTAAAAGAAAAGATCCATACTCTTTCCGGTGATAAGAATTTTAATATAAATTCCTCTCAACAATTGTCACAGGTTTTATTCGGAAAGATGAAATTGCCAATAGAAGGAATTAAAAAAACTCAGACGGGATATTCCACAGCCGCTACGGAACTTGAAAAGCTCAAAGAAGAGCACATTATAATAACTTTTATTTCTGAATATAAAGAATTTGTAAAATTAAAAAATACCTATGTTGATGCTTTGCCGAAACTTGTGAGTAAAAAAACAAACAGGCTTCATACAACATTTAATCAAACTGTAACAGCCACAGGGCGGCTTTCGTCTTCAAGCCCTAATTTACAGAATATTCCGATTAGAACTGAAATTGGCAGGAAGATCAGAAAAGCTTTTATCGCTGAATCCGGTAGAAAACTTGTTTCCGCGGATTATTCGCAAATTGAGCTTCGTGTCATAGCTATGGTCGCGGATGACAAGAAAATGAAGGAAATATTCAATAAGGGCCTGGATATTCATGTCGCAACGGCTGCTGAAGTAAATCAAATTCCAGTTGAAGAAGTAACTTCTCAAATGAGAAGATCTGCCAAGGCATTGAATTTTGGCGTGATCTATGGAATGGGCGTTTTTGGGTTTGCGCGGTCGGCAGGAATTGAAAGAAATAAAGCCAGAGAATTTATAGAAAACTATATGAAGAAATTTTCCGGTGTTGCTCAATATATAGAAAAATCCAAAGAAGACGCAAAAAAGATTGGATATGCTGAGACGATCTGGGGTCGCAGAAGATATCTGCCAGAATTGAATTCTTCAAATGCTATGGTCAGAAACGCGGCAGAAAGAATGGCAATCAATATGCCGATTCAGGGAGCCGCGGCTGATGTTATAAAGATCGCAATGCTGAAAATTGACAAATGGGTTGATGAATATAATAACAAAAATGAGGATGCGGTAAAACTGCTTCTTCAAGTTCATGATGAATTGGTTTTCTCCATAAAAGAAGAAAACATTTCTGAAACGACAAGAAAAATAAAAAATATTATGGAAAATTGCCATTTGAGCCTTGACGGCAAGAAGATTGATTTTCCGGTGCCGATCGTAGTTGATTTAAAAGCGGGAGATAATTGGGAGGAGATGGGAAAAATCATTTAAACATAATAACATACAAACATATTAACATGTTGACACTTTAATATACTTCCTGCGGGAATGGATTTGTAACCAGTTTCATAAGTTTTCCATTTTACAATAAATTTGAATAATCAATATTATTAATTTCTAATTTTCAATAACTAAATTTTCAAACAATAATGCGTAAATTTTAATTGATTTTTGGTTCGAAATATGATATTATTGAAATAATATCAAGAGTAATATTAATAAATTTAAAAAAGAAATAAATAAAAATATGTTTAAAGAAATACCAAGCAAATCAAACATAGAAGAAAAAGATTCTGACAAATTAAGTATAGAAGAAGAAGCAATATTGGAAACAATACTTCAAAAAAATAGTGAAATGATAGAAAAAAGACGGGTAGCGAAAGATTCATTTAATAAAGATTTAAATGTTGTGCTTAACGAGGAAGAACAAAGAGTTTTGAAAAAAGCAAATTTAGTTAATGCTAAAAACTATGCAGAATTTAAAGAAGTAGAATCTAATAAAAGTTCTGAGGAGATTGAATTTGGTAAATATTTAGAAGATCCAAAAAGGTTTGAACTTGAACGACTTGCTTTTAAAGCTAGGAAGGACCAGTCAAAAGAAGTTGAAAAATAAGGAAATAAGGAAATAAGGAGCCAAAAACATAAGTTCATTATTTTTAATTTTAGAAGAACAGATATAAAGATTTTGAAAATTCTGTATTCTCTCAATTTGCTCCAGTCTCTTGGCTGGAGCGTTTTGTGTTGATGGGCAGGTTTTGAGAATTTCACAACGGGCTTCGCTCAGGAAAATGAAGTCAATGGACACTTTATAATTTTATAAACCTTTGACTTGTGTCAATTTGTTTTTGTTTGGGTAATATTATATAATGAAAATAAGATTAAGGATTAAGAATTTAATATTCACAGGGGCTTAGCCCTTGTTTAGCAAGCGTAATCATTTATGATTAAATCAAGTAATTTCCTAAACTTTCTGTAAAATTATATAGTATACACTTTACCCACGGCCGTGGGTAAAGTGTATATGGGAAATTATAATTTAAATAAATATTAATTAGCATTAATTATGATTAAAATAGACAAATTAAACAAAAAGCAAAAAAAATATGCACTAGTAACGGCAGTAGTTTTAGCGGTCGCGCTGATTTTTTCTGCTACTTCCAAAATATGGATGGCAGGTAGAACGATAACGATAGAAAATGAAAATAATAGTGAAATTACAATAGATAATTCTGAAAATAAAGATACTGAAGAAGAAAACGAAGAAAAAGAAAGAAATTTGATAAATGGCGTTGAATGCGAAAACGCAAAAGGAAGACCATTCGCGGTTATGCTGGCGGGGGATTTAGAAGCGTGGCCACTAAGCGGAATAGCAGAGGCGGATTTAGTTATTGAAATGCCTGTTGTAACAAATGGTATCACGCGATATGTGGCGATTTATGTCTGTGACGAGCCGTCAGAGATCGGAAGCATCAGAAGCTCCAGACATGACTTTATTCCGCTGGTGATGGGCTTTGACGCGATTTATGCCCACTGGGGAGGATCTCATTATGCTTTAGACAAGCTAAATAATAAGATTATGGACAATGTAAATGCTTTATATCTGGATGGAAGCGTGTTTTACAGAAAATCAGGACTTCCAAAACCGCATGATGGTTTTACGACCATAAAAAGACTGCGAGAATATTCAGAGCGTATTGGATATAGGCTGGAAAATGAATTTGAGGGTTATAAATTTCATGATAAAGAAAGTCCGATAGATAAAAATGGAAAGCTTAGCATTGGATATCCTTCTGTCTATAAGGTTGAATATGAATATAATGCTGAAACAAATTTCTATTTAAGATCTAAGGGAGACAAAGAAGACACAGATAGATTAACTTCAGAGCAAATAAGCGCAAAAAATGTTGTGATTATGTTTGCCGCATCAAGGCAAATTGAAGGGCAGTATAATGATATGGATATTGAAGGAGAAGGCGACGCAATTGTCTATCAAAACGGCTGGGAGATCAAAGGAAAATGGAAAAAAGATAAATCTGATATGAAGTCCAAATTATATTTTTACAACGAAGCAGGCGAGGAGATAAAATTTGTGCCGGGGAAGATTTGGATTCAGGTTGTGCAGACGAATCAGAAAGTGGAGTGGGGAGTGGAGAAATAGAAGATAATTCAAGCACCTTCTTGATTTCAACGAAAGACAGATCCAACTTCTCCAATATTTCTATAGAGATAAAAACGAAAGAACATTTCTAAATATTCATATGAGCATTTACCAAGTCACGAAAAAAATTGTGATTAAGGATTTAAAAAGTTTAGGGAAATTAAAATTTTGATTTTCCAATAGATAAGGACGGAATATTTATTATTATGCGACGAATAAAATTGAGGGATTATTTGAGCGATGTTTTTATTTTTTCTAACAAAAAAAACAGCTAAGAATAACACTTAGTCCGTTATTTCAATAACACTGCATATTGAAGATTGTAAGATCTCTATTATTCTATCATCTTCAACAAAAATAGGATGTCTTGAATTTTCTAGCAAGTTTCTTGTTGTTTTTCCGTCCGAATAGGAGGTGGCCATAAACATTTGTAGGATTAATTCGTTTTCGTTGATTCTAAGTATTTCCCATGGTTCAGGGCGCTTACAGAGTCTCAATATTCCTATAGATGTTTTCTTTACTACCCAATCATATTGAATAACAAGTAACTTTTTCTTTAGTAGTTTTTTCCATCTTAATGCTTCTTTCGCTGATTGTTCGCAATCAGAACAAGTTTTATTATTACTCATTTTATTTCTTCCTCCTCATTTTGTGTTTCCAGCGTAACTTTAGTTTAATTAAAAAATATAAAGATGTCAAACAACGCAAATACTTTATCTGATATTAAGAAAAATATTAATCTCTATTTCGGTGAGGATGATTTTACGATCGCAGAAGAAATAAAGAAAGAAAAAGAGGACTTTGAGAAAAGGAGCGGAAGCATTAATGTTCATGAAGTTAATTGGAATGATCAGAATTTGAGCAAGGATGAAAAAATGGGGAAATTGCAGGACGGGCTCATGTCCGGCTCTCTTTTTAGCTCTGATAAATTGCTGATCATAAAAAACAGCTTGTTTTCTTTGAGCAGGAAAAAAAAAGAAGATGAGGATAAAGAAGAAAGCAATGAAAGTGTTGATGAAAAAGATGAATTAATTTTTAAATATCTCAAAAATCCGCAGGAGGAGATAAAAATCTTTTTTATTGAAGAAGGACTGGATAAAAGAAAAAAGATATACAAGGAATTGGTTAAGCTTGAAAGATCCGGTTTAGCGGAGATCAAAGAATTTGATGTTCCAGCTGACTTCAGGTTTGAAAATTGGATAAAAAATAGAATAGAAAAGTCTGGCGGAAATATAGAAAAAGACGCTCTCAATATTTTTGCCATTTCCCTGGGGAAAGGCCTTGCTCAAAAAAACAGAAGCGGAAAAATGAATCAAGCTTATAATTTATGGGAGGCAAGCAATGAGATCGGAAAGCTCATAAATTATTGCAATGAAAGAAAAATCAAAAAAGAAGATATAGAATTGCTTGTCAAATCAAAAGTAGATATGAATATATTTAATCTTATAGACAACATAAGTTCTAAAAATAAGGCTAAGGCTATTCTTTTGCTGAACAAGCAGCTTGAAGAAGGATTGAACGAAAATTATATTCTAACTATGTTCGTCTATCAGTTTCGCAATTTGATAAAAATAAAAAGTTTATTGGACCAGGGGCTTGCGAGCCAACAAATTGTATCGCAAACAAAAATGCATCCGTTTGTTGTTCAAAAAAGCGTTGAGCAATGCCAGAAATTTGACACGCAAACTTTGAAAAAAATATACAAAAAGCTTTTTGATGCCGATTTGGCGATTAAGACTGGGAAAATGGATGCAAGGCTGGTTTTAGATTTGATAGTTGTGTCTGTTTAGGTTGATATTGAGTATTCAGTATTTGGTATTAAATATAATTTTCAATTTCGCAAAGTTTTATCACACAAAATAAACCACCCTATGCAACGGGTGGTTTATTTTGGTCTATTTCTCGTTTTTTGTTTTATTTATGCGTTTATTTTGTTTTTGAATATTTAGACTTGTTACGAAACTAATTATGCAACAAGTCTATATGAATATTCCAATTATTTATTTGATTTTTTTTGCTGAAGGGAATTTACTTTCTTTGCCAGCTTGGATTTTTTTCTTGAAGCCGTATTTTTCTTGATAATTCCTCTTTTGCTGGTTTTGTCTATCTGTTTATAAGCATTTTTAAGGATTTCTTCAATTTCTTTCAGTTTATCGTCAGTGATTTTTTCTGTCTTTTTCTCTAATGTTCGCGCAAGTTCATTTAAGTTTTTTATAATCTTTTTCATCTTAACTTTAGATCTTGCGTTTATAATCTTTTTTCTTTCGCTTTTTTTCAGAGCTTTCTTTGCTGATTTAATATTTGGCATAGTCGTATAGAATAATGATTTATGATTTATGATTTATGATTGAATACTATTACAGTTTGCGAAAAATGTCAAATAACGGTATTATAAATGTGTAACGTATAGCGTATAAAGTGTAACGTAAGTTGCACAAATCGTGTATACGTTATAAGTTATACGTTACAAGTTACACGATATGATTTCTTACATCAAAGGAAAAATAATTTTTAAAAGCGAGAGTTTTATAATAGTATCAACTGGAAATGTCGGATACAAGGTTTTTATTATGTCTGATCTAAGTGAAATTGGACAAGATATTGAGCTGTTCACTTATCTGAATGTTCGTGAAGACGCGCTTACTTTGTATGGATTTTTGGAGTATAAAGAACTTGAACTGTTTGAGTATCTGATCTCAATTTCAGGAATCGGACCGAAAGCGGGAATGGGTATTTTATCTTTAGCAGATCCGGAAACTATCAAAGTTGCAATTGCAAAAGGGGACTCAAGCATTCTGACGCGCGTTTCCGGAATTGGGAAAAAAACCGCGGAAAGAGTTGTTTTAGAACTTCGAAATAAGTTTTCAAATATAGAAAGTGACGATGTTTTGAAAGAAAAGAGCAAGGAGATAAACGACCACACAGATACCATTGAAGCTTTGGTTGGTTTGGGGTATAGCTTGTCACAAGCCAAAAAGGCGCTTGCTAGTATTCCTGAAGAAATTAAGGATGTCAGTGAAAGGATTAGGTTGAGTTTGAAGGAGTTGGGGAAGAGATAAAATCATTTAGATCATTTGCTGGCTCCATAGTCCCGACAGGGCTGTGGAGCCTGTTTGCAAAGGGTTTAAAAATTTTCAATTTCTAATTTTTTCGCCCAAGGCGCCACGCCTGCTCTGGGAGGGGACCAGTCTTAAGCTGGTAATCAATGATCAATTCTCAATTTTTATCGCTGGAGTGGGTTTGCACTCGTTTCATCGTTGGTTCAGTGTCTCTGACCCGAACCAGAAGTTTCTGAAAATCGTTTTATAGCCTTTATGTCTATTTAATTTGAAAATTGATTATTTAATGTAATAAAAAGAAACAAAAGATTCAGGTCAGAGACATTGAATCGACTGCAAAATTTGCTTAGGCTCTGTCTTAAAATAACATTACAGAGCATGGAGCCAGTGAAATGATTGAAATTATTAAGTAACAATTTAACAATACAGCAATGTAAATAATTATCTTTTTGAAACAAATTCATTATCCTTAATGTAAAATCTCAATAACCTATCTTTCCAAATTCCCGCATAATCCACGCCGACGCGTTTGGATCTTTTTATTTGATTTGGCTTTATGGTGTCACCATTTTCAATCCAAAGTTTTTCGCCAAGCGTTAGATTATGACCATTTAATTTTTTATCTACCTGAAACTCGCGGCACAATTTTGCCGGCCCGTTTGTTGTAGGAATACAAAATCTTGTGTTCCTACGGCGGGGTATATTTATCGGCTCCAGCGCTCTAACTAAAACCGCGCAAGGATTGTTTTCTTCTTCTGTAACAACATTGAAACAATGATACATTCCATATATAAAATAAATATAAGCGTGTCCCGCTGATCCGAACATAACTTCATTTCTTTTTGTTTTTCCTTTAGATGTATGGCAAGCCAGATCTTTTTTACCTAGGTACGCCTCTGTTTCAACAATTTTACCGATATATATTTTCCCGTTAATTTTTCGACACAAAAACTTACCAAGTAATTGTTTGGCAATTTCTGTAGTTGATTGAGTGTAGAATTGTTTATTCAGAATTTTCATTTTAATCTTCTAAATTAAATAATTCCATCAAAGTTACAAATTCATATCCCTGTTCTTTTAATTTCTTAATAATCTCAGGCAGAGCATCGGAATCAAGATGGCTTTTGTCATCCGGGTTGCTTCCAAGGTGCATCATAATAATCGCTCCCGAAGATGTTTTTGAAATAACTCTGTTTTCAATTGATTCTTTCGTTATGCCCCCCGATGTTCCTTTCCAGCCCAGAGAATCAATTGTCCATCTAATGTCTATATAATTTTTATTATTTATAACTTTTCTTGATTCGCCATTTCTGTCTCCATACGGAAAGCGAAAAAAAGGTTTGAGTTTTAAATCAAACTTTTCCATTGCTTTTTCTGTTTTTTCAAGTTCGTTTACGATTTCACTATCAGAAATTTGCGTAAAATGTGGATGTGAGTAACTATGATTTCCAAGATCGCCTTCGGAATTAATAATCATCTGAACTTTATCAGGATATTTTTCAATGAATTTTCCGGTCAGAAAGAAAGTTCCTTTGATATTTTCTTTTTCAAGAATTTCCAAAGTTTTTTCAACTCCGTCCGCGTTCGCTCCCGCGTCAAAAGTAAGCGCTATAATTTTCTTGTCAGTTTCAATTTTTGTAATTTCTTTTCCCCTGTATTTTTCAATAATTGGCTGCCAATTAATTTCTTCTTTCGCTTTCTCTTCCTTGTTATTAATATTTTTAATTGCATCATTTGTACTTATATTTTGTATACTAGTTTCAAGTGATTTGTCAAAATCATAGTTATAGTTATTAGAATCTTTCAATATAAAAGTCATTACACAAGTTGTAAATATCAAAAATAAAAATGCAGTTAAATGTAATTTATGTTTTCTTTTCATAGGATGTTTTTTAATTATTTAATTTGATTTTTATTGTCATTCTAAGCCTATATCAATAGATCTTTGTTTTATACATTCATTCTATATTTTTTCTTTGTAAAATGCAAAATATCTGTTATTGTTAATGGTGCAAATCATTTTATTAATCAAAATATTTTTATAAACTATGCAAACAGAATTTGAAGTTAAAATATTAGAAATTAATGTTGAAAAAACTATTTCTAAATTAGATGTTTTGGGCGCCAAAAGAATCGGTGAAAAATTTCAAAAAAGATTTGTTTATGATTTTGATCCCCAAAAAGAAAATTCTTGGATCAGGCTCCGAACCGATGGAACAAAAACCACAATAGCCATAAAAGAAATTAAAAATGATAATATTGATGGAACAAAAGAGCTTGAAATCAATGTTGATGATTTTGAAAAAACAAAGCTATTTTTAGAAAAATTGGGATATGTTGCCAAAGGATATCAAGAAAACAGACGCATCAGCTATCTGTTGGATGGTGTTGAGATCGAAATTGATTTTGGCCTCAAATTCCGCCCTACATGGAAATTGAAGCTAGGTCAGTCGCGGAGGTTGAAATGATGATTGAAAAACTTGGTTTTGATAGATCTCAATCTACTTCCATTAACACAAAAGAAGTCTATAAAAAATATGGAATTGATATAAAGTCAATTCCAGAATTAATGTTTTGAATAGCAGGATTGAAAAGACTAATAATAATTTTATTGAATAAATATCATTATGAAAAAAACATTTATTGCAATTTTACTGTTAATTATTATTGCTATAGCTATTGGGAGATATCTATATAATTCTCCAACAAAGGAAACAAATCAACATTTACAAAAGAGCGAGGATCAAAAAGAAATAGAAGTTGAGAAAACAGAAAAAGAAAAAATAAGCAAAGAGGAAAAGGAATTCAATGAAAGCGGAAGAGTAAAGGCCATGAAATGCAGGATGAGTTTTATCAAAGACTTGTAAGCGGGAATGGATCGGCAGAAATTCAAAAATGGTTTGATGATTTTGATCGGATTTCAGAAACAGTTATATTCGCGCATAGATAATAAGTTTAACCTGAAAATTTGTCATTATCTGACTTATTTTGTCTCAAAAAGAAGGTTGTTTCGTCTAGTAAATAAAAAACAAGAAGCAAATATTGAAAAAATGTTTGGAAAAGACCATATAGAAAAAACAGGATAAATGCGTCCTGTTTTCGTTCGGATTTTGAATTGTTGTTTCTAAAACTATAATAAATACTTGACAATTTATAAAAAATATGTAATAGTTTTATGATTTATTATAAATATGAAAATGAGAAATTGTAAAAAATTTACATTAATTGGTTTTGTAGTTCTTATGTCTGTGGTTTATGCTTCGCAAGCATTAGCTTCTATTCAATTTGCAAATATTCAGGTTTTTGACATAGAGAACGGAGCTGCTAAAGTCAAATGGTCTACGCCCGGACAACAAACAAGAGGAATTGTTTATTTTGGAGAAAGTTCTGATGATCTGAGCAGATATATTGGACATAGTCTCTATAATTATTATCACGAAGCCGGTCTTACCGGCTTAAAGAAGAATAAAAAATATTATTTTAAAATTGTGGCGATTGATAGATCAAATAATGAAAAAGAATCATTCATTCAAAGTTTTTCAACAAGAGACATGAAAAGAGATGATTTAAAAAAGCCAGAATTTAAAGAACAAAAAATTTTACAGATCACTAATAACGCAGTGGCGTTATCATGGACAACTAACGAAGAGACAAGCGCGATTGTTTCTTATGGAATTGCAGAAGAAGCTTTGAATAAAACTGTCAGAGTCGGAAGTTTTAAAAAAGAACACGAACTTTTTATATACAATCTAAAACAGGGAACAAGATATAATTTGAAAATAGTAGTCAAAGACAAAGCAGGAAATGAAGCTAGAGGTAAATATTTTGTTTTTAATACCGGTAATTATGAAGGGAAAGGACCTGATTTATTTGTTAAAAACATTGAGCCTCTTAGTTTTGATGAAGAACTGGTTTTTTCCAGAAGAATTTCAATTATTTTTAAAACAAATTTGGTTGCTAAAAGCATAATTCAGTATGGTACCGCGTCTGGACGATACAGATATAGAAAAGTTGTTTCAGAATCGCATCAGCTAACTCATCAGATCGCATTGACAGATCTTGAGCCAGACACCACTTACTATTACAAGATAACAGCTAGTAGTAATTTTTATAATAAGAGAAAAATTACATCGGAAATGGCTTTTAAAACCAAGCCTTTGGCAAAAAAAGTTTCAAATGGCTCGCTTGTCAAAAGTTCCGGATACAAAGTGTATGTTATAAGCGGCAATGAAAAACTTTGGATTGAAAGCGCGGATGTGTTTGATAAGCTTGGATATAAATGGGATTGGATTCAAGCAATAGACAATGTTTTTCTGAATGAATATAAAGAAGGGAGGAGTATAAAAACAACAAGCTCTCATTCTGATGGTACTTTGATAAAGTATCCGAATTCTCACGCAGTTTATTTGATTGAGAATAGAAAAAAGAGACCTTTTTCTTCAGCGGAAGCGTTCATAAGAAATGGATACAGCTGGGATAGAATTATTACTATTTCCAGAAGAGAAAATTATAGGACAGGAGAGTATTTATAAATATATTTATTTACATAATTTTAAAAATGTATAAAATGCAAATGTAAGTAAAATATATGCTATGTTTATAAGTCATAAAAATTTGTCATTATCTTCCAGCTCATCTTGTTTCAATGGACAGTTTTATATTTCTGAAATTTAATATTATAGGTATATAAAAACAGTCCATTAGTAAAGATGGGCTGTTTTATTTAGATTATAGGATAAAAAATAAAAATAATTAAGAAGTGAGAGACAATGAAAGCTGATTTTTTAGATATATATTTTAAAATTTTGAAGATCAGGGTGTAGATGTTGAAAAAATAGAAAAAAATTTTAAAAAGGATAGGTCTAAAAAGAAATGAAAAAAGATTTTTTCAAAGAACGGGATAAATACATCTTGTTTTTTTGTAAAATTTTTTTATTTTAATCCCTTTTGGGTGTAATTCTCCGTCTCTTGAGGTGTAATCTGTCTTTATGATTCTAGCGGAGATGTCCCGCCCGCTTGTAGCGGGGCAGCTCATTTATTTTGAATATAAAAAATAACCCTTTAAATAAAGGATTATTCAGCATGTAGCCTCAAGGGGAATCGAACCCCTGTTACCAGGATGAAAACCTGGTGTCCTAACCACTAGACGATGAGGCCAGAATTATATAAACATTTAAACATAGAACTGACACATTTAAGGAACCTCTGAAAAACGCAGTTTTTGTCATTCCCTTGCAGAAGGGAATCCAGGGTTTAAGACAAAAAATAAATTATAAAGTAGAAATTTATTTGTTTTTCAGAGCCTCCTTAACACTAAATTGACATAGCTTATGTTATCAGTATTTTGTTTATTTGTAAAGAGCTGAAATATGTTGTATTGTTAAAATGTTATTATGTTTTAATGTTAATATGTTTGTATGATAATTCTATCAATTGAAACCTCGTGCGATGAAACGGCTGTTGCTATAGTGAGATTTAGCAAAAACAAGGCAGAAGTTTTGTCTAATATCGTTTCGTCTCAAGTAAAGGCGCATAGCAAATATGGCGGGGTTGTGCCGTCTTTGGCGTCAAGAATGCATTTAAAGAATATGGCGCCAGTTTTAAGGAGGGCTTTTAAAAACGCAAAAATAAGTAAAAAGAAAATTGATTATATCGCCGTAACTAATGGCCCCGGTCTTATTCCTGCCTTGATGATCGGAGTCAATGCGGCAAAATCATTGTCATATACTCTGAACAGGCCATTAGTCGGAGTTAATCATTTGGAAGGGCATATTTATGCGAATTGGCTAAAACAGAATTTAGAAGTTGAGCTTCCAATTGGAAGCTCAACTTCTAAATTCTGTTTATGGAAACCGGAATTTCCAATTTTATGTTTGATTGTATCTGGTGGACATACTCAAATTATTTTAATGAAAAAAGATTTGAATTATAAAATAATAGGGGAGACTGTTGATGATGCGGCTGGGGAGGCGTTTGACAAGATTGCCAAGCTTTTAGAACTTGGTTATCCGGGCGGACCGCTGATCGAGAAGATGGCAAAAAAAGGAAACAGGAATAAATTCAAATTTACTCGTCCGATGATAAACAGCAAAAACTATAACTTCAGTTTTTCAGGTTTGAAGACCGCGGTTTTGTATGAGATGAGATCGCAACAAAATTTCCCCCCTGATAAAGCCTGCCTTGAGCGAAAGCCGAACGGGGGGGTTTGGGGGGTTAGAAAAAATATTGAAGTTTCGCTGGACGATCAATATAAGCAAGACATATCAGCATCATTCCAGCAGGCAGTAATTGATGTTTTGATCTCAAAAACTATCAGAGCGGCAAAACAGTATAAAGTAAAAAATATTATTCTTGGCGGTGGAGTTTCCGTGAACAAAGAATTGCAAAAACAGTTAAGAGAAGCTAAAAACAAAGAAATACCAAACACTAAATACCAAACATTAAACAACAAACTATCAACCGACAATGCTCTTATGATTGCTATTGCAGCGTATTATAATATTATTAACAATAAGAATATAAAAGACTGGAGAAGTGTGAAGGCAGATGCGAATTTAAAAATTTCTACTCTGTCTTGATAGAGGTTTTTCCGCGTGAGTCTTTTTGTGATAAACCGATATGGAAGACTTAGGCAAATCTTTTGTCAAAACCCCCCTCAAGAGAGGGTATAAAATTATTTAATATTAAATTATGCAAATAATCCAAATTGAAGAAAACCAAAAAGAAATATGGAATGAATTTATAGCTGAAAACTGTTCGGAGAGTTTTTTGCAGTCTTGGGAGTGGGGGAAATTTCAGGAGAATCTTGGGAAGAAGGTTTGGAGAATAGGAGTCGTTGACAATGACTTGTCTGGTAAAAATAAAACTAGCAAATCACAAATCAAAAATCATAAGTTTCAAAATTCCCAGCCCAAGACTGATCTTCTCCCAAGGCGGACAACAGCGCCTTGGGCGGAAAAATTCTATTCAATGGCTTTGATTGTCAAATATGACTTGCCGTTTGGGTGGAGCTATCTTTATTGTCCTAGGGGACCAGTGATAAATGAGTCAGGAATTAGGAATCTCTCCAATTTGGCGGGCAGGCATGAATCAAGGATGTGTAGCATGCTGTTTAGTGAAATTAAAAAAACCGCTAAGAAAGAAAAGTCATTATTTTTGAAAATTGATTCACCAGTAGAAACGAATTATGAATATTTTTCTAAATTTAAAAAATCCCCGAACGAAGTTCAGCCGAGGGATACTTTAATGCTAGATTTGGAAAAACCGAAGGAGGATCTTTTAAAAGAAATGAAACAGAAGACAAGATATAATATTAGATTGGCAGAAAAGAAGGGGACTAAAATTACAAATTACAAATTATGTGTAGATAACAAAAAAGAGTTTAAAGAAAAATTTGAAAGGTTTTGGGAATTAGCCGAAGAAACTTCTCGGCGTGATAAATTTAGGTCGCATAACAAGGATTATTATTGGAAAATGTTGGAGAGTCTAAACAAAGAAAATTGTGCTTGCGATCGAAAATTGTTGGCAAAACTATATCTCGCGGAATATAATAATAAGGTTATTGCGTCAAACATTGTTTTGTATTTTGGGAATTACTGTGTTTATCTCCATGGCGCATCATCTAATGAGTGCAGAAATGTGATGGCACCATACCTTTTGCAATGGCAACAGATCATCGATGCAAAAAAGGCAGGATATAAGAAATATGATTTTTGGGGAATAAATAGTAGTCAAAAGCTCATAAAGTCAAAAGCTCATAAAGTCAAAGATAGTTGGCAAGGAATTACACGATTTAAAAAAGGATTTGGTGGATATGAAAAGAATTATATTGGCGCATATGAGCTTGTTTTCAACAATATCGAATATACGATATATAAGTCCATAAAGTCTATAAAGTCAAAAGTTCTAAAAAATCTTCTATAAAATAAAAAAACAGGATTTCAAGTTAAATCCTGTTTTTTGTTGTTTAATTTTTCTATAACTTTTCAAACAAAATTATCAAAAATATTGTCAAAATAAATCCCAAAATAGCTCCGACTAGAGCTTCTAAGGGCTTGTGTCCGACTCTTTCTCGTAATATTAGGTAATTCTCCTTTTTAATATTAGGAATTTCTCGGACAAGTTTGTTCACTACTTCTCCATTGTATCCGATATTTGTTCGGATCTTTAATGCGTCATAAATAACGATATATGAAAAAACAAAACTAATTGCAAAGGCAATTGAGTAGATTCCATCGAAAAAAGCTACAACCGTTGTTATTGAGACAACAAAAGCTGAATGAGCCGAAGGCATATGGCCTGAAATAAGCAAAAACTTTGGATCAATTTTTTTGCATTTTTTTGCATGTAATAAAACCTTTGTACATTGCGTTGCACATCCGACTATAATTGGAATTATAAAGATTGGATAGATCATATAAACATATTAACAATAATTAGCAATATTAATATTTTAACATATTAGCAAATATTAGTGAAATAGCAGTATGTTAACGGGAGTATTCATCCCGCAAAAATGTTAGAACATTGGTATATTGATATAAATATTTTCTGTGGATAAATTTTAAATTTGTATATATTCCTTATTTGTTGTAAAATAAAGTATATATCGGATAACCGATATTGTATTTAAGTGTTTTAAAAAGTAAGAACATCTTACCTTTTGCACTTCTTCGCTTTTAAGATTTTACTCTTGTTATTTCAAGATGATATTTATCTTTAATTTGGAACTAGTTGATTCTTAAATGGCGTCATACAAAATTATGAGTAATACAAATATTAACTATATCTCACTTGGCGAGGCAGCAAAGCTGACAAATTATTCTCAGGAGTATATTAGCTTGCTTTGTCGACAGAAAAAGTTGAAAGGAACAAAAATAGGAAGAAACTGGGTGACAACGAAAGAGTGGATTGA
>JAGLOZ010000035.1 GCA_023137595.1 Minisyncoccota bacterium
CCTTTTAACGGGTATTCTGAACTTGGTTCAGAATCTATTTTCTCTTATAATTAATTAAACCTATAAATCACAAAACTTTTGAATAAACTGAAAATGCAATAACTGTATTATTCTAAAAAGATAATTGTATTTGCGTTGTAGATGAAAGTATGATGTTAAATAACACAAATTAAAATCTGAAATAATAAATATTATAAAACGAGTTCAAGAATGACGGTTGAATTTAGAATAATATCATTCTGTATAAAAATAAAAGGATCTTTCATAATATCATTCTGCTTGAAGGCGGAGATGAGACAGTGTCTTGTTTCTGTGGACAGCAGTCATAATTTAAAATATAAAGGTCGACAATTACAATTATTAATTAAATTTAATTTTAAAAATAATATATGTTAAAAACAAAAAGTCTAAAAAAATTATTAAGTTTTATAATGATCCTTTCTTTTTCTGTCGGTTTTGTTTCTACAGGATTTGTTTCTGCGACAGCTACAGGAAATGAAGAAGATTCCGTTGAGAGCGAATTAATAGATGATTCTATTGACGACTCTTCCGAAAACCCTGTAATCACTTCTTCGGATGCAATGCGTCATTTTGTGATAAAAGTGAGATGGGGAAATGCAATCGGAGAGCCGGAAGTTGTTACTGAGGCTAATTTTGACGGCTCCATCACTGTTTCTGAAGATGCTAAAATAAGTTTGCAGAAGAAGTTGCTTTTTGAAGAACACAACGAAACTGCTGACAAAATTACTTCTGAAAATGATACTGTTTCGTGGAATTCTTTAATTTATAATCATTACGACGGTGTAGCAGCCAGTGTTTCTTCACCGGCCAATGATAATGTTACTATTATAGCGGGAGAGGGGACTGTTACAAAAACTGCGGAAGAATTATATAGCTTAACAGACCAACTTATAGAAAATCTTGATAATGGAAGAGAAATTGTCATTGAAGTGTTTCCAGCAAAGGAAAACACAAACTTTTTTCTAAAAGTTTTTTGGGGCAAAATTGATAAACAAGGATATAACGAACGAAAATGCCTTGGAAATTCAAAAAACTGTCTGTTGCCTCTCCTTAACGCTGATGGATTATTTACTATTAATAGCGGTGGAACTTTGCAGTTTATCAAACCTCTAAGGTTTGAATCTCCAGACGAGATAAGCTCATCAACTGATGCTGAGATTGAATGGACATCTCGTCTTTTTGAGGGAATTGACGGAATACTTGTTAATATAAAAATGAATGCAGGCGAGCTTGATAATTCAGATACGGTTACCATGAATTTTACAGAACAAGGCGACTGGACAGAAGATTATAAAATACTTGACTTGCTTCATAACGGATATACGGAGGATATTATCAAAGACGGATACGGAGTTGCTTTTCAGGTGTGGAAAAAAGCGAATCGGCAGCTGATCAGAGTAAAAAATAAAATGACAGTTTACGTAATTGAAGACGGAGTAAAGCGTCCAATTCCTTCAGAAGAAGTTTTGGCAAGCCAAGGCTTGACCTTTGATGATGTCGAGGTCGTGGAACAGGAAGAAGCTGACACTTACGCTGATGGAGACGCCACAAATTATGCCGACGGAACAATCGTTCAAGAAGAAGGGACTCCGGAAGTTTATGTCATTGAAAATGGAGAGAAAAAGCATATCCAAGACCCTGGGGCATTTATCGGTTTGGGCTATAGTTGGGGTAATATTGTCAGAGTTAAAGCCGGAATCCTCGGTCTTTATAGAAACGGGAATCCGCTTCAAGCGGATTCAATTCATCCGGAAGGAGCTTTGATCAGAGTGGCTGGAAATTCGAAAGTATATGTCATTGAAGGAGGAAGAAGAGTTCCAATTTCAGATATTCAACTTTTCAACGCTCGCAGATATGACTGGGGTAAAGTTTTAGTTGTAAATGAAAATCAAGCAAATAAATTTGCCCTAGGAGAGTCTTTAACATACCCGGACGGAAGTTTATTGAGAGCTGAGAACGGGAATATTTATAGAATCAATCAAGGAAAGAAAGAATGGATCAGATCAGCAGACGACTTTAGAAAGGCCGGATACAAAGCGGAAAAAGTTCTTGATGTTGCTGACTTCGTATTAAGCGGTTTTGAAGACGGACTTGATGTTGTCGCGGATGATATTGTAGAATAGATTTTTAAGATAGCAGAAAAGCTAGGCTTCCAATTAAGAAGTCTAGCTTTTTAGGTTATAACAAAAAGGAGTTCCAAGGATTGAAGCTTCTTTTTATTAGCTTTTTGAGTTGGTAAATTAGAATAAGTTGTTCATAGTGTCTTTTCGTGCGATAGCACGAAAAGACACTATGCTTTGTTTTTCTATTTTACAAACAATGCTATAATAATTTAAGGTTTATTGATAATTAATAAATTTTTATGCTCAACAAACGAAATATTAAAAAAATTCTTATTATGTTTTTGGCGCTTGCAGCTATAGTCGGATTTTTTATTGACAGCAATTATGGTATAACCTCTCTTCTTGTAGAAAAAATTAAAAACGAAACGCCGAAAACAAAAATAACCGCCTATATACAAGCAGTTTCAAATGGTGATAAAGAAAAAGCGTTAAGCTTTTGGGAGATCTCTGAATCTTATGAGCTTAGTCCAGAATATTGCGATAAAATAAAAAACCGCGGAGAGCAAATAACTGAAGAGCTAATTGGAAAAAAGATAAAATCAGAACTTGCTATTACAGGTATTGAATGGTGGAGCACTTGTTGTGTGCCAAGTATAATTGATAATCCTCGCTTTGCCGGAAAAGCAAAAGTTTATGTCCAGCTTACAGATTCTAGTAATAATAGATCTGCCTATATTTTTGATGTTATTGTCCCTAGAGGTTACGAGGGAGGATTAGCAGGACATTCAGTTCGGCATTGGGTCTTATCTGATGTTTATCCTGAAAAACAAAAACGGATAAGTGCAGTTGATTTTTAGGATTTGAAATTTGGATTTTAGAGAAATTAAATATATTAAACGGTATGACATTAGGTAATGTCATACCGTTTTATTTTGTTTCTTCTTCTTGATCTTTTGTTGGTTCCAGTCTTCCTCTTAAGGCGGACAGACCTGACTGGAGCTTTTTGTCAAACTCTTCTAATTATTAAACTCTTCTAAGCAATCCTAGCAATCCTGACGCATAATAAAGCATAGTGTCTTTTGAGACGGCCGTCCCAAAAGACACTATGCTTTTTAAATATGATAATTTCTAAGAATTTTTGATAATCTCTGCTAGATCTTGAATAACCTCTTTTCTGACGGTCGTCAGAAAAGAGGTTATATAATAAAGTCAGTGAAAATGTTATGTGATTTGTTAGAAAGCGAAATATAAATATAAGGATAAAGATAAAAAAAGATAAAAAACGAATCTAAATATATGATTACGCGTATAGTGTCTTTTCGTGCGATAGCACGAAAAGACACTATGCTTTGTTTTTATGGTTGAATGCGGTTTTTAAAAAGGATGATTTTTTTTGTTTAATTTTTTGTCTTATCTTGATTTTTAAGGCTAAAAGGAGTAAGGTAGAGGTAGGTTTTGGATAATAAGATAACTAAAACTATGATATATCTCCATAAATATTTTAGTTTAGATGCTAAAAGCAAAAGGGTTTATGATGAGAATGAAAAAAATTTGCGTATTACCGGCAACACTTATAGGTTGCTTGTTTTTTTATGTGAAAAGAAAAACGCTGATATTACGGAAATAGGGGATTATCTTGATTGGGCGAAAGATTATGATGAAAACAATATAAGGCAATATAGATATAAGGCAAACACAATAATCGGCTATGATATCATTGAATATAAAAATGGAATGTATTCTTTGGCGGGCGAAGTGAAAGAAACCGATAAATCAGACCGTAATACGGATTTATTACACAACGATAGTGTAGAATTAGAAAAAAATAACGCAGAAAATGATATGAGCAAAACTGAAAAAATAAAATTCAGCAAAACTCCAGCCATTATAGCGTCAATCTTATTACTGCTAACATTTTTCAGCTGGCCTTATGGATATTATACTTTTCTCAGAATAGTGGTTACCGGCGTGGCGATTTATTACAGCTATTATATTTATGAACACAATCTAACCGAAAAATTAAGCTTTTGGTTCTGGGGGTTGATAGTAGTCATAATTCTTTTCAACCCAGTTTTTCCAATATATCTAAACAAAGCAACTTGGGGGATTTTAGATATTCTAACAACGGTGTTTTTTGTTGGGTTTGTTAGTAAAATTAAAGCATAAAAAAATATCATCTCACCATGTCATTTCGAATCCCAGAGGGTGAGAAATCTAAGAATTAGGAACAAGGCAGTGCTTTGTTCCTACCCAGAATTTATAAAAGTTAAGGTGAGACTTATACATTTTACAGATCTCTTAATCGTGCCTCATTTCGAGATGACAAAATCGTTCTTTTGTAATTTAGGATTAAGAGATAAATAGCAAAATAATATAATAGTATAGAATATTAACTTTGAAAAATATGAGTGGTAAATCTATAGTCAGTATAATTTTAATATATGTAGTATTGAATTTAGTTTTATGGGGAGCGCAAGAATTACATTACAAAGAAGATACTCAAGAGATTAATAAAATAGAAAAATGGCTAAACATTGAAGAGAAAGAGATTAATTCGTTAGAGAAAAAAATTAATAACCAATCATTCGAAATAGAGCAAATGGAAAGTAAGTTGAATAATTTAGAAAGACAAGGATCTATTACAAGCTATAATTACAATGTGGAAAAATATAATTCCTTGTTAGAAGAATATAATGATAATTTTGACATTTATGATGAAAAGTTTGCTAAATATAATAACGAAATAAATCACTTTAATGAGTTAATAAAAAAATCCGGATTGCGTTGGTATTTAATTACTATTCCATTGTCAACTAAATCAACTAGATCAAAATTATAAAAACTTTTTTAAATTATTAATTAATTTTAAATATATGAAAAAAATATTATTAGTCATTATTGGAATATCATTTGCTTTTAGTGCAAATGCAACAACAATTCCAGAAGGAGCAGTAATAAAAACTGCCAATAATCCAGATGTTTATATTGTAAAATATAAGAATGGAAAACAGTTCAAAAGATTAGTTTTAAATCCTCAAGTTTTTGAAAGTTATGGCCATTTGAGATGGGAAAACATTTTGACAATCACTCAAGGTGAAATGAATTCTTTTATTACTTCTAGTTTAGTTAGAGCTGATGGTCAAATAGATGTTTATCAACTAATCGCAAATGGCGACACTGGCAGCAAGCATTATTTAGTATCTAATAATTTTGACTTGGATTCTGTTTATACAATTAACTCAGTAGATTATGATAACTATACGATGGGAGAAGTCAAGGGAGTTGAAGATTTGATAGACACTAAAGATAATGATTCTGATGGTTTGGAAAATTGGGAAGAAGATCAAAGAGGAACAAATAAGAACATTTCCGATACAGATGGGGACGGAATTATTGATGGCTTAGATTCACATCCAACTGGTGGCGGAAGACTAATCGCACAACATTTCGAATGGGATTATTTTGAAAGTATTTGGACTTGGGACCTTTCATTTCCCTCGGATTGGTATGACTACTACAAAAATAAAGAGCGTAAATCTCATGGCGCTGATTATGTTACTTATGATGATCCCTATATTAAACAAATAGCTGATATGCTTGAAAAAAAATCTGATGAAAAAGGATATTCAAAATCTGAATTCGCTGTAGCATTTATTCAATCATTAGGATATGTAAATGATTCTGTAATAGGTTATGATGATTATCCTAAATATCCTTTAGAAACACTTGCAGAGCAAAATGGCGATTGTGAAGACACAAGTTATCTTATATCAGCCATAGTTTTAGCAATGGATATAGATAATGTTTTAGTTGAATTGCCGGGTCATATGGCTATCGCGGTAGCATTTTCAGGATCTCCAGAAGGATATTATTACAAATTGAGTAATGGTTGGGATTATTATTATATTGAAACTACTGCAGAAGGATGGGAAGTGGGTAAAATCCCAGATGAATATAAAAATCAAAAGGCTAAGTTAGTAAAAATTCCATCCAATGAGACCGAAGAAGTAAAACCAAGTTATATTCCTTTTACAAATTATGTGTCAACTCCATCGCAAAATGATTCTGAAAAAGCAGAAGAACTACAAAGAACAATAAAAGCAACTCAAGCGTTAGAACAACTTTTTGTTTTAATTAATGAAGCGGATAATCAACTCGATATTTTAGATAAACAAATGGAAGAAAAAAATACGGAGATAGAAAATACAAAAAATAGAACTGTATCATCGTATTTTATTAACGGAAAATTAGCGAAACTAATACCAGAATATAATTCTTTAGTTGAACAATATAATAATCAACTTGAACTTTATAAAAAAATATTTGCTATGAAATATGTGATTGAAGATTATAAAAATAATATTTATATCACTATAGAAGATAGAGCATTTTTAGGATCTTTGGGAATAAATCTCTAAATTAGCTCGTGCTTTAGGAGATAATAAAATTTATTAATTTTTTTACGAAACTATGAATAAAATAAAATATTGGCTTCGTTGGATTTCTGTATTTCCAGGAGCTATAATTGCTAGTCTACTTGCAACTTTTTTTTTGCATTGGATACTTTATTTTACTCTTGTAAATGGTGGAACTATTTCAGGAGTAAATATTAAACCTATTGAGTATATGCTTTATCCGTTTGTGATTGCAATCACTTTCATTTTTGCTGGTTATAAAATTGCGCCAAAATATAAATTTAAAACAGCAATTGTGCTTTTCGGAATTTATCTTATTGTATGGTCAACTGTTAGCGTTATATCATTATTTAAAGGTAGTATTTATGGTATAGATATGCAATTTTCAGGAAGAACCATCCTATCATTGCTAGGTGCAATTATAGGACTGTATACAGTGAAAAAGGTTAATGAGGAAAAAACTATAACTAATTCTAATTAAAAAATATGTCAAATCAACAAGAAAACAATCATAATAATGCAAAAGTCCAAAGGATGCCTCTGTCTAAAGAGAACCCAACTCTTTATAAGATTTTGGTATTTATTGTTGTCATAACTGGTTTCTTTATAACATTTGTCACGGGAAGTGGTGACATAGTTGATCTTTTTTTTGGATCTTTTGGTTCAATCTCAGTTATCATAGGCGTATCATTTGTTTTGGGAATAGTTCCAGTTTTGCTATTACAAAAAAGAATAAAGAACGCAAGAATCAAAATTTATGGTATTACTATTTTAATTACAACCTCTCTAATGATTATTGGTACGATTATAAGTAATTAGCATTTATTAGATAAATTGTTTAAGGAAAAAGAACTCTTTGCACTCTTGGTGCAGTAATTCCTTTTCCCTTTTGCCCGACGCCCTGTGCTCTTGGCACAGGGAGGGGTTCACGAATTATAATAAAAAGCAATGACTTTGTTTGAAGATATAAAAAAGGATTTACCAAATTTTCCAGACGAGGTTGTTCAGGAGTGGCTATTGCCATGTGCAAACAATTACGGATGGCCTCCTAAACATAAAAAATGGGAAGGAATATTATTATTTAAAGCAGTTAAATTTTGGCAAGCAAAGAAATGGGAAAAACAAAATATAGATTTAAATAGAGATATTTTTTCACAAGAAACAAACGATGTTTTTAATGGACTTTATAACACATATATACTTGATCAAGATAATCTATATAGTAATATTGAGAATGGGAAATTAAGATTTGAAAACGCACTGTCATATTTGCTAAAGAACGGAATTTTTCCTAAACCAATTTATCTTCTTTTTGAGCAGAATCAATATTCTATCGCAGATGGTAATCATCGATTTGTTGCTTGGTATTGTGCATTGCAATTAGCAAAAGAAATTGAAAACGCAGGAAAAGAAGAAAAACATAAAAAAATAGAAATAATTCAGAAAAAATTAAAGATTAAACCAATTGCACATATTCCAAATAAACAAGAAGTTTGGGTGGCGTATTAATAGCGTGTATTATTCTTAATCATTGCATCTCTATAAAATCTAATTTTAATCATAAAAATAATAAATACAATTATGAAAAAATTTATTAAAGAAAATTGGTTTAAAATTGTAGTTCTATTAGTTTTGCTCGGTTTATTCTATTGGTATGAATGGCGACCAAACAAAATCATAAAACAATGTAGTTTAAATGCTCTAGATAGAGCAAAAATAATCAAAAATAGCGACAGAGAAGATTATGAGTATTTTTATAGAAAATGTTTAAGAGAAAATGGATTGGAGATTGGAGTAAAAGCAAACTGGAAATAAGGAACTTGAATTATTAACGCAGTAAGTTATAGTGAAAATAATCCTTTAAAGAGTTATTTTCATACTCGCTTTGTAAAGTTAATGATTCTGAATGGGATGATTATTGTAATAATTGGCATGACAAGTTTAATGAGAAAAAGCTTACTATTTTAAAGAAGAATAAAGACGAATGTTCTAAAAAATATCATCAATAATTAAAAAACATGAAACTTTTACAAAATTTTTGCGAGCCACTGATAAAAAATAAATCGCTAGGTATATTAGTTATATTAATTGTTATAGGACTGTTTATTATTAATTTTCGTGTGTATATTTTTAAAGATTATTTTGAATTGTACAGTGCGTTAAATAATATAATGATTGGTGTTTTTGTTTCTTATGTTTTCTATGTTCTTGTCGTGTATATACCAGAAAAAGAAAAGAAAGATGCAATGAAAAAAAGTTTACTTTTTCATTATAAGGATTTTAAAAAAGAAGCTATCTCAATTTTTTTAGATGCCGCAGATATTCGTTATGTAAAAGATGATAAAATTACTAAACTTTGTGATTTAAACGAATTTAAAGAATTTTTTAAGGAAGCTAATAAATCTAAGAAAGTAGAAGGAACGACAAAATGGGATGGTGTGCTTAATGGACTTGATGCTAATGAATATCTTCAAAATAAGCTACTAATGGAAATGGAGATTTTAAGAAATGAAGTGCTTTTTATACTTAATAATACTGAAATTGATGATCAAGAAATTTCTATGTTTCTAAAAAGATTTTCCCAATCTATTTATCGATTAAGACATCTTAAATCTGATTTTGATGATATGAAAACTAAACCTAATTTTCTGTGGGATTTATTTACTGGATGGAGCCCTATGGGATATTTAGATAAAGATATTATTAAAGAGATGATCAAAAAGATATAATAGATTGTCATTACTCCATTTCGTTATTGTTGTGGAAGTTTGCTTATAATTAGTTTTTTTGTTTTGAAATCTTAATTTTTTATCTCATTGCAAATAGGTTCCACATTAACACATCACTAACCTCTCTCTTTTGTTGGTTCAGTATTTTTGACCTGAACCAACAAAAATAACGTAAAAAAATATCTAAAAAAAGAGAATAATTAATATGCCACAAATTTCAATTATAAAAAAATCAGATGTTTATGAAGTGCGGACGGTATCGTTTTTATTTTTGAGAAGTAAATGTGTTAAATGAGCATTTGCTAAATTGTTAAATGTTTGTTATTATGAAAACAAATAATATGTCTTATTTAAAGCATAATTTATTAAGAAATGTTAAATGTCAAAATTATGAATGTTAAATTTAAACACTCAGATTTAAAACTTATCAATCCTCCTTTTGAGTCAAAATTGACTAATCTTATTATTGAACTTGATTACTTGCGTAAGAAACCGCTTGGCGGGACGACTCATCCATCAACTTTTTTTCAATTAAAGAAAATATTTCACACTTTGGAGAGTATTGGGTCCGCTCGAATTGAAGGCAATAGAACGACTATTGCTGAGTTTATTGAAACAAAAATTGAAAAGAAGGAAACTAAAGACGAAAAAATCATTGAAATACAAAATATGGAAAAAGCCCTTGCTTTGATCGATGAAAATATTGAAACAGTTCCAATTAATAGAATATTTATTAGCGAACTTCATAAACAAGTCGTTAAAAATCTTACTCCTCCTCCGGATGGAGAGGGCAGTGAAAATCCGGGTTATTTTAGAAAAAAGAATGTGCGTATTACCAAATCAAATCATCTTCCGCCTGATATGTCCCAAGTGCCTGCCTATATGGATGAACTTTTTGCTTTTATTAAAAAAGAAGATTCTTCAAAATATGACCTTTTGAAAACTGCTCTTGCCCATCATCGCTTTGCATGGATACACCCTTTTGATAATGGAAATGGAAGAACTGTCAGATTGTTTACATACGCTATGTTAGTAAAGCAAGGTTTTAATATTCACATTGGACGGATCATAAATCCAACTGCTATTTTTTGTAATGATCGTGATAAATATTATAAATTTTTATCAAAAGCTGACGCTGGGATGGAAGTTGATCTGTTAGGTTGGTGTGAATATGTATTAGAGGGTTTAAAAAACGAGATAGATAAAATCGATAAATTATTAGATTATAATTATTTATCTAAAAATATTTTATTGCCAGCTATTGATTTTTCATTGGAAAGGAAATTAATAATACCGCGGGAAGAAAAAATATTAAAAATTGTTATTAAAAAGCAAGTTATTCAAGCAGGAGATCTTAAAAATATTTTTCCTGGCAAAATTCCAGCTGAAATTTCAAGAACAATAAGAAAATTAAAAGATAAAAATATGCTAATGCCGGAAAAAAATAAGCCAAGGAAATATGTGCTACATTTTGAAAATAATTATCTTTTGAGAGGTATTATAGAAATGCTTGATAAAAATAATTTTCTTCCAGTTTCTAAAGATAAATAAAAAGCCAAATGTAATTATAAAAAAATCAGACATTTTCCTTTTTGCCATTTCAAAACGGGGCGATAGCGCTGATATTCATCAGTATAAATTCCGTGAGAAATCGTTTCAATGTTGAAAATTGGATGGACTTGCGGAATATCAATGTTAAGGGGATTTCTCATCCTATCGGGATTCGGAATGAAAAAAAAAGAAATATCTGAAATAATTATTCTGTCGCTGGTTTAGTGTTTCTGATCTGAGTCAGTGACGGGATAGTAGGGACAGGTTTGAAACCTGTCCATGCAAATAGATAGCGTTGTAGGGACAGGTTTGAAACCTGTCCCTACGGGGAAATAAAATGTAAAAAACAAAAATGCCAAATAATTACAATCCTAAAATACATCATCGCGAATCAATGCGGTTGAAAAATTATGATTATTCACAAGACGGATATTATTTTACGACAATTTGTACAAAAAACAAAATTGAATGTTTCGGCGAAGTCATAGACGGGGAAATGGTTTTGAATGAATGCGGGAAAA
>JAGLOZ010000036.1 GCA_023137595.1 Minisyncoccota bacterium
ATTGTAATTATTGATAATGGTGTTGTAGAGACGGGTTTGAAACCCATCCGTATGGATAAATCCGTTGTAGGGATGGGTTTGAAACCCATCCCTACGGGGGTGAAACGATATTCATTGTCGGAAATTATTCGCGCGTTTAAAACATTTTCATCTAGGAAAATAAACGAACAAAATCCAAATTTAATATTCAGGTGGCAATTGCGGTTTTACGACCATATTATTCGCAATGAAAAATCACTGGATAAAATCCGTGAATATATCGTGAACAATCCGTTGAAATGGGAATTAGACAGAAATAATCCGGAAAATTTGTATATGTGATATGTTGTAGGGACAGGTTTGAAACCTGTCGATATGGATAGATAAATGCGTTGTAGGGACAGGTTTGAAACCTGTCCCTACGGGGAAAAATAGACCAAACAAAGAAAATTTGCTATAATTATATAGTAAATAAAAAAAATAATTATGTCTCAAAAAATGAAAAAACATATTTTATCAAAGGTGATAGCTTTACAGCTGTTGGTTGGTGTGTTCGCTACACCTTTTTCTTTTTGCGCGCAAGGAGCAAATCCGAGTATTCCCGAGATCATTCCCAGGGCGGAATGGGGGGCGGATGAGTCAAAAATGAACTGGCCGACAGAATATGTGAAAGTTGAGAAGTTTGTTGTTCATCATACGGCAAGTTCAAATTTGGTTTCCGATTCGGACGGAAGCGGAGAGTATAAAAGCATGGTCAATAACATTTATATCTATCACAATAGCAAGAAAACCTGGAATGATAGTGATGGAAAATATACGGGTTTTGGGGATGTGGGATATAACTATTTGATTGATCCTAACGGGAATATATACGAAGGAAGATTTGGCGGGAACGGAGTCGTTGCCGGACATGCCAATGGATATAATACGGGAAGCATTGGAATCTCAGTTCTCGGAAGATATCAGGATTATACAAATAGTGAAAATAAAAACGTTGAATCTCATCCCATAACTTCTGTCATCAAAAGATCATTAGAGAATTTAATCGGCTGGCTGGCGGCGAATAATAGTATTGATTTGAATAGAACTAGCGATTTTCACGGGAAAAATATTGACGGAGTGGTGGGACATAAAGATCTGGCGCCTACAGTCTGTCCCGGAGATGAACTTTATAAACAGCTTGGAAACATCCAAAGCAATGCAAGCAGTATCGCAAAAGAATATAAGAAATACGCCTATCAAATAGGCGGAGACAAGTCTGTTTATATTATTGAAGATGGATATAAGACAAAATTTATTTCAAAAGACAAACTGCCAAGCGCCTATAGAAGCAGAGTCATAAAACCGATCTCAAAGTTACAGCTTGACGCGTATAAATATAAAAATATTGTTATTTATCCGGACGGAAGCCTTCTGCAGGAATTTGATACGGCAAAAGTTTATTATTTGGAAAATGGGCGAAAAAGAGCAATGGAAATGACTGGAGAGAAATTTGTAAAAATGGGCTTTATGGTAAATGACATAAAAAAAGTTTTTGCAAGCGATTTGAAAATATATGAAAATGGGAAAATTATCAAATATGCTCCCGATGGAAAATTATTAAAAGATAAAAACGGAACTGTATTTTCAATGGAAAATGGAAAAAAAAGAAAGTTTACTTCGGCGCAGCTTTTTGAATATTTGAATTATAGATGGGAGGACATAGAAGAAGACGCTTATCTTAGCTTTTATCTTGAAGATTTTGATATGGTTTTTCCTGATGGAACGCTAGTGAGAGAAACGAATAAAGATGAAGTATATCTTGTCAAAGACAAGCAAAGAAAGAAAATTTTTTCAGGCAAGTTAATGAGTGTTCTTGGGTATAAAGCGGAAGATGTTATCTCTATAACAGAGGATGAATTTAACCATTTTCCGGAAGGAGAAATGGCTAAATATCCGGATAATACCTTGGTAAAAGCAGAAAATTTTCCCGTGATCTACCTTGTTAAAAATGGCAAGCGAAAAGAATTTACTTCCGTCGCGCTTTTTGAGAAATCAGGATATGAATGGAAAGATATTCTAAGCATCACAAAAGAGGAAATAAAAAATTATCCTCTGGATGGAAGGGTTTTATATCCAGACGGATCATTGGTAAGATCTACAAATGATCCAGCCATCTATCTTTTGGAATCTAGTAAAAAAAGAATGGTAACTTCGGCTCAATTATTTGAAAAATTAGGATATGACTGGGGTGATGTAATTTTGCTTGGTCCAAGTGAAATAGGAGAATATCAAATCGGCAAAATTTTAACCTATCCCAATGGAACATTAATTAAAAGAAAGGGTTATCCCGCGGTTTATAAAATTGAAAATGGAGAAAGGAAAGAATTTACCTCGCTTGCTCTTTTTGAAAAAACTAATAGCAGGTGGTCGGACGTGATTGAATTGAACAGAGAAGAGTTTCTAGCATATCCCAATGGCGGCGGCTTGAAATATCCTGAAAATACGTTACTGAAGGAAAAAGCAGGCGACAAGATTTATATAATTAAAAATGGCAAAACTGAATGGATAAAAACTGCCGAAAAATTTATTGGAGCGGGTTATAAGTGGTCTGATGTTATTGAAATTTCAAAAGATGAAATGAAACTTTATATAACATTCAAAGAAGAAGCTAATAAGCAAAGCGCAGACAGTTCAATTCCGGAAATCGAAGAGAATGTGGAAGAAAAAGACGAAATAGAAGATGCAAGTGATGAAAACACAAACACAGATCCAAATGATAATCCGAATATAAGAATAGCCATATATTCCAGCTTAGGCGAAGATGTGAAAATAACCGCAAACGGAAATCACACTGTCCAATATTACGATCCGGATGGAACGATAAGCAAAACTGAAACTAGATCTGCAAATGATGAAACAATAATTAAATATTTCAATACAGACTCTTATGTAAAATTTATCCCTTCTTCGGAAAATGTGATTTTAAAAGTTTTAACTTATGATGATCCGTCATGGAACAAGGCTGTGAATGACAATGAATTCAGGGGCAATATTGAGATCAATTATTCAAAAATATCAAAAAAATTATGGATTATAAACGAATTATCACTGGAAGATTATGTTAATGGAATAGCTGAAGCTCTAACTGACAGTCCGGAAGAGTATCTTAAGTCATTTGGTGTGATTGCGCGAACTTACGCAATGTATTATATTGAAAGAGGAGGCAAACATTCCGGCGAGCCATTTCATTTAAAGAATAGCAGAAATGGAAATGGAAATGACCAAGTCTATAAAGGATATAATTTTGAGATAAGAGCTTCTAAGATCGTGGAAGCGAACAAATTGACAGCTGGCTATATAATTAATTATAATGACAAACCGATCGTCGCGGCATATTCTTCAGATTCCGGAGGAACAACAAAAAATGCCTGTGATGTTTTGAGTAAAACATATTGCGGAGATGACTATGCTTATCTTCATGGCGGCGTGAAAGATCCTTTAAATACAGAGCATAGCAATAGTAAAATATCCGCCAGTCATGGCGCGGGAATGAGCGCGGTTGGAGCCTATCAAATGGCAGTGAATGGAAGTCTATGGCAAGACATTATAAAGCATTATTATTCAGGAGTTGAGATTGAGAAGTATTATTAATATAACTACATTGCTATATTGTTGTATTATTATATTGTCTTTTTAAACCATGTTATAGAGTGACATCATTCTAGATTTAGTTGAAGTATTCTGATAACTTGTGGTTTTATTTGCTGTAATATGCGGAAGATTCTGAAACAAGTTCAGAGTGACGCAAGTTTTTAACTTCAATAGTCGTGCTAGATAAAATATTAACATAAAAAATATGAGAAGAAATAAAAAAATATTATTCAATAGCCTCTCTTTCCTTTTTTTAGTTTTATTGTCTGCTTTAGCGGTAAATCAGGCAATTGCGATAAGTTCTGTTTATATTTCAAATCCGATAGCAACTAGCAGTTTTTCCGTGCTTATTTCAAATTTTTTAATTTGGATATTATCAATTGCCGGGTCTTTAGCTCTTCTTATGCTTGTCGCAGGAGGAGCTTTCTATGTAACTTCTTCTGGAAACGAGCAAAGAATAGAAGCTGCAAAAAAAATGATCATATGGACTATTTTAGGTTTGATCCTAATACTTGCTTCATATTCAATAATCGTTGTGTTAGATGAGATTCTGACTTAATATATTTTGTCTTAGGTTTAATTTATCGCACAAGAATTTCAATATAACTTCTCCCCTAATTAAAGGGAGGCTGGGAGGGGTTTGGAATATCACAAAGCTATAAATTAAAAACAAATTTAAAAAACTCTTCTAATTTTTATTTTATAATTATAATTCTGCCCGCATTCAAAACCCCCTCTAACTCCCCCTTACCAGGGGGAGAACAAAATGTGTGAAGCATAATTTCAAAACATAAAAACAAAATAATGCAAAAAGAAGTTTATATTATTGTTCTAAACTGGAACGGAAAAGAGGATACGTTGGAATGTTTGGAATCTCTTGAAAAAATAAATTATAGCAATTATAAAATTGTTGTTGTTGATAATGGCTCAGAAGATGATTCTGTCTCTGAAACAAAAAAACAATTTCCAAAAGTAAAAATAATTGAAAATAAAAAAAATCTTGGTTTTGCTGGCGGAAACAATGTTGGGATAAAATATGCGATCAATAGCGGAGCTCGTTATGTTTTGCTTATAAATAATGATACAATGGTTGAAGAGAACTTTTTAAGCGAGCTTGTTGAAGTGGGGGAATCAGATGAAAAAGTCGGCGTTTTGGGATCAAAGATATATTTTCATAGCGAACCGGATAGAATTTGGTTCGCTGGCGGGAAAGTCAGCTGGCTAAAAAATAAGGGAACACATATTGGGCTTGATCAAATTGATAATGGACAATATGATAAAATAAAAGAAACAGATTATCTAACCGGATGCTGTTTGTTGATAAAACGGGAGGTCATTGAAAAAATAGGAGTATTGGAGGAAGATTATTTTTTGTATTATGAGGATACAGATTTTTCATTAAGAGCAAAAAATGCTAACTACAAAATTGTCTATGTTCCAAAATCAAAAATATATCATAAAATTTCAAGATCAACGAAACCAGGCTCTTCAGATTATATTTATTATCACACCAGAAATGGCCTTGTTATGGCAAGGCGGACCGGTTCGCTCCTAAGTAAAATTATTTTATATCCACATTGCGTCTATTTATTTTTAAAACAGATTATCAAAATTATTTTTATTCCCAAGAAAAGAGAGTGGGCATTCGCGGTTTTGAAAGGGGAGAAAGATTTTTTGTCGGGAAAAATGGGAAAGGCGGAGTAGTAGTTAGTATTAAGTATTAAGGGTTTTTGCGGGAACTGGTTGGCAGCCAGTTTTTTATTTCTCGTTTGTTCTGAATTCAGTTCAGAAACAGGTTTTTTGGAGTTTCATAATTTCATCTCCCGCGGAAACACGATTAATCGCGTCTCAATATAAAAGGCTAAAGCTTTATTCTATTTATTAGACAGCTTGTTGAGTGTGGCTATATGCGTGCTATAAAATGAGAAGCATACAAAACTAATTTCAAATTCTCTCTCATAAAAATTTAAAGAAAAAGATCAGTAAAAAAAAGAAACACTACTGGCGTAGTGCAGAAAATGAGAATTTATTTATCGTTTTTTTATTCTAACTTCTCTTTTCTTCTCCTTTTTCCTTTCTTCTCAATTTGTTTTATTCGCTGTTTTGTTCGGTCTCCGTTTCCTCCGCTTGCTATTTTTATCACCTTTTTTATTTCGACAACAATTAAAACTTATCAAATTATTTTAAAAATGTCAAATAAATAAAAAAATTTATGTTAAAATGTTGTTATGCAAAATATATAAATATTTACATAATTTCAAACTTTCCAACCAAATATCCAACTCCAAACGGTCCTTCGTAGCTTAGCTTTTCAAATTTATATTCCAAGTTTGACAGTGCGCCGAGTAGTATTATAATTGATCGCAGTCCGCATTCTCCCGCTTCTTCAATAAAATCTGAATCCAGGCTTAATATCTCTCCGACCTTATTGTCTTCCAGCAAATCAATCAAAAGCTCGTCAAATATTTTTCCTTCCGGCGAGTATCCCGCGGGGGCTGAGGGAGTTAGGCGATGCGAAAGATCTCCGCTGGCGACCAAGGCAACATTTTTATCCGCACTTTCTATAACTTCATAAATTACTTCACCAAATTCAAAATGCTTTTGATAATCAAGATAAGAAAAAGTTATTGAAACAACTTTTACGCCAGGAACATGTTTTTTAAGAAAAAACAAAGGAACCATAGCTCCATGATCGAGAAAAATACCATCGCCCACAAGTTCAGTCGGTATATTTCTTGAATCCGCAATTCTTTTTATGCTTGCTCCTAAGTCAATATCGTTTTCAATTCTCATTGAAGTATTGTCGCCAAACTGCGTAAAATCGCCCTGTAAGCATTTTGTACTATTAACAGACATAGCATCCATTTGAACGGGACCATGAGGAGAAACGACAATAATGGTATCAACTTGCTTTTCTTTAATTTGATTTCCAAGTTCGTTCATAGCGCGTACAGTCGGTTTAATTTTTGAAAAATAACTTTTTCCAATTGAAGGGATTAAAAGTGGGGGATGCGGGCAGATTGAGGCGAATTTTAGCATATGTTTAGATTAGGAATTAAGAATCAGGAATTACGAATAATAAATTTATAATCTTTGATTCATTATTCAAATTATATCCAAGCATTCTCCGCATTCTCCGCATTTTCCTTTTTCATCAAACCGCTTAATATAAAATCCGATTCTTTCTATCGCAAGTTCGTTGCACTTTGGACAATATGTATTTTCTTTGGAATTTCCCGGAATGTTTCCGGCATAAACATATTTAAGTCCGGCCTTTTTGCCTATGTCATAGGCTTTATGAATTTTTTCAATAGAGGTGTCCGAAACATTCTGCATTTTCCAAGAAATTGCGCCAGAGAACGCGGTTACATGCCAAGGCGTCTCGCTGCCCAGTTCTTTAAAAATAAATTTTGCGATGCGTCCAAGCATTTTCTCGTCATCGCTCAGGGTTGGGATTATAAGTGTTGTAATTTCATTCCAAATTCCAAATTTTTTAATTTGCTTTAGATTTTCTAAAATCGGACCGACTCTCGCTCCGCAATATATTTTATAAAATTTATCGTCAAAAGATTTTAAATCCACATTCGCTGCGTCAAGATACGGTGTAATCATCTTCAAAGTTTCACTGCTCATAAACCCGTTTGTTATCCATATATTTTTTATCCCTTTTTCTTTTGCTAGTTTCATTATGTCAAGCGCGTACTCTAGAAATATGGTCGGCTCAGTATATGTGAAGGCTATGCTTGGGCATTTATTTTTTACTGCATTTTCAACTATTTCTTCAGGAGATATGTTCTGTCCGACTTCAAGCATACTTTTGTCAATTTTAACCAGTTGAGAAATTTGCCAGTTTTGGCAATTGCCGCAGCGAAAATTGCATCCGACAGTCGCAACTGAGAGCGAATGAGTTCCTGGCAAAAAATGAAATAGAGGTTTTTTTTCAATCGGATCTATGCTTTCTGAAATCGCTTTTCCATAATTAAGCGCGAATAGTCTTCCGTTAATATTTTTTCTAACCCCGCAAATTCCGAAATTTTCAGGCGCAATAATGCACCGTTGCGAGCAGGTGTCGCATCGCACTTTGTTATTTTCTAGCTGTTTGTATATATATGATTCTTTCATGGAAATCATTTTAACACGCTAATATATTAACATTTTAATAATATGGCAATATGACGATATAGTACTATTCTACCACTTCTGTTTTTTGAGGCAAGAAAAACCGTTGAGCTCCTAGTCACATTTTTTTATTTGTCTTTTTGTCAAATACAAAACAAACTGTTATAATAAAAGCATGAAAAAACGAATTTTTATAGCAATGGATTTGCCGGATGAAATAAAAAGAGAGCTTCTGTCTTATGAAAAACGATGGCGGAATTTGCATGTAAAATGGACAAATTTCTATAAGCTGCACATAACTGTCAGTTTTTTGGGTGAAGTTGACAGGAGCGGACTAGAAGCAATTTTATCGGCTGCAAAAAAAACTTCTTCGGAAATTAAGTCTTTTGACGCGTGTCTGGACAGAATAGTCTTAGGACCGGATCCGGTTCAAGCAAAAATGTTTTGGGCGACGGTTTTGATAGACGCAAATCTTATAAAACTAAAACGCGTTATGGAACAAAATTTAAAATTTTACGGATTTGAGTTGGAAAAAGCTGAATTCAAGCCGCACGTTACTTTTGCGCGTGCCAGAGGAAATCAGCTTAAAGGCAAGCAAACGAATATTGTTTTAAGAAATATGAAATTCAAAGTTGAAGGAATAGAGGTTATGGAAAGTCAGCTTAGGCCGAATATAGAAAAACATAAGCTCGTCGAGAGTTTTAAATTAGCTTCTTAGTATGTAGCTTTTTAGCTTCTTTGGCTTAAGAAATGAATCATTTTGAATTATGAAATAAAAATTTCACTGTCATTGCTACCGCTTCCTCTCAATGGAATTTTGTAATCCAAAAAAATTATGAATCAAACAAAGATATTGGATGTAAAAGTAAATGAGATTATAACAAAAGAAGTTCTTGAAAAAATCAAGATTTTTTTATTATCGGATAATCAGCATTATATCGTAACCTTGAATCCGGAAATGGTTGTTGAAGCTCAAAAAAATAATCACTTTAAAAAAATTATAAATGAAGCTGATCTGGTTGTTCCGGATGGAATAGGAATTTTATTTGCTAATAAATTGCTAAATCATCAAGCATTGCCCGAAAAAATTACAGGTATTGATTTGATCTATAGAATTTGTGAATCTGAATTCATAAAAGACAAAAAGATATATCTGTTAGGAGCAGGAAAAGGAATAGCAGAGAAGACCGCTAAAGTTTTATCCAAAAAGTATGATTATTTAAATATTGTTGGCGCAGAGATCGGAATTTTGAATTTAGAATTTGGAGTTTGGAATAAATCTCAAAATTTCCAGCCCAAGACTGGTCTGCTTCGGATTGAAAAATCCAAAATTCAAAATTCAGACAATGATAAATTTCATAAGCTAAATAAAGAATTAATAAAGAGAATTGACAAAGCACAGCCTGATATGCTTTTTGTCGCCTTCGGTGCTCCAAAACAGGAAGAATGGATCTATGAAAATCTAAAAAAAATGCCAAGCGTGAAGCTGGCGATTGGAGTCGGCGGGTCGTTTGATTTTATATCAGGTAAAGTTAAACGCGCACCATTGATTTTCCAAAAATTTGGACTGGAATGGTTATGGCGGTTAATATTGGAACCGCGAAGAATAAAACGAATTTATAACGCAACGGTGAAATTCGGGTGGATGGTTTTGAAAAAATAAAAAAAAGGTTAAAATTCCAATGTTATAGAATTAAACCTTTCGGGATGTTTTTATAGTCTTTTATAAGAACATGTTTAGTGTCCAACTGGTTGCATTGAGAGCATGACGCTATTGTTAGACTTACCACTTCTAAGAAAAAAATTGTTGTCTTACATTCTGGGTTTACGCATGTAAATACTCTTCCTGTAAATTTGTTAGAGCATATTTGACATACGCCTTGTCGCCTGTTTTCGTCAGTTACCATCCTTCCACAATGATCGCATAATACATTTTTACTTTCTGAATTCAAAAAATCTTCCAATGTTACTATTTTTCTTGGTTTTATATAAACTTCTAATACTACAGTTACTCCTGTCAATTTATTCCCTCCTTAATGACTATATCATAATTAGCGCAATAAAACAATAAAATTTATATTTTTTGTTTTCTATTCTCTAATTCGCGCGCCTGTCCGCCGGAGGAGGGAATAGGAGAATAAGATACAGATTACAAATTTATGCAGAACAATTCTATGGTACAGTCTATGAAACTAATAAATGAAATAGCAATTATTTAAATTTTAAAAAATCTTCATGTTCAATCCAAATCAAAGAGCGCGAATGCTCAAAAAAAAATTAATGAGAGACAATAGATATTTGCTTGCAAAAATCGGCGGAGCGGGACAGGATCCGGGAGAACGGAAAGTTCTTACTGATTATTTTAGATATAAAGATTATACCGACGGATCTGAATGGCTGAAGGCAAGTGAAAAAGAAAAATGGTCTGATAAATTTTTAGGGCTGGGAAAAGATGGATTTAAAAAAACCGAATTTCAAAACCCAACATATTCAGCGGCTTATAATCTAAGAAGAAATCTTGCTGAATTTAGCAAAGTTTTCACGATGCAAGTCGCGGGATGCAATTATTCGTGCAACTATTGTTTTGTGCCTCGTAAACTTAATTCGGCAGATGAAAGATATGGCAGATTTTTTAGCGCTAAAGAGATCGTTGAAGAATTTTTGAGAATAAAAAAAGATTCAAAAGAACCAATGAATGTGATAAGGATAAGCGGGGGAGAGTGTATGATCATCCCTGAAATTATTATTGGCGTTTACAATGAGATAATGAAAAGATCTGAAGACTCGTATCTATGGATTGATACGAATTTATCCGCCATAGAAATCATGGAAAAAGAAAAAAATGAACTTGAAAAAGTTTTGAGCCAAAAAAATGTCGGGGTCGTGGGGTGTTTTAAAGGAACAACAAAGGAAGATTTCAGTTTGATAACAGGAGCAGAAGAAAAGTTTTATAAAAATCAATTTGAAGCTACAAAATTTTTAATTGATTTAGGCACTGACTTTTATGCGTATATTCCAGCTTATATCTATGAGGAAAAAATGGCAGAAGAGAAACTGGAAAGTTTTTTGTTTAAGCTTCAGAAAATTAGTAGAAATTTGCCTTTGAAGTTGGAAGTGCTTAAAGCTGAAGATTTTCCAGCAGCTAAAATCAATTTTGAACTTGCGAAAAAAGAAGGACGAACGATCCCTAAAACTCATCAAGGGTATATTTTTGACTTGTGGCATAATAAATTATTGCCAAAATATTACTCAGAAGAAGAACTGAAAAAGTTTTGCTGTGAGATCAGATTATAAAAAATGTAATTCCGCTATTGTCATTTTTCTCCATAAATGGTATAATTTAAGAGAAATTAGCCTTAAACATAGCTTTAGACCAAAAATATGAATGATGATGATAAAAATAAACAAAATGATGATAAAATAGAAGATTCGGAAGAAAACGACAAAAAAATGGATAGAGAGAGCGAAGAGTTTCAAGAAGAGATAGATAGACTGGAAAAAGAGAGAGAAGAGCATGAAGAAAAAAAAAATAAAGCAATAGAAAGAATAAAGAAAGACAGGGAGAAAAAGAAAAAGCCGGAACAAGAAAACAAACAAGAACAAAAAATGATAGGCGGTCAGTTAACCACGGTAAAGAAAAAAACTTATGATCATGAGTTGAAGGTTTTCAGGCATAACAGACTTAATGATTTTAGCGTAAGCGGAACAAAGAAAATGGGAAAAGTCCTACAGAAAGTTCATGGAGTTTCTTTGGAAAAAAAAATGGACTTTTTGAGAGCCGTAAAAGCTTACAATCCGACAAAGTCAGTTTTGAAAAGAAAAGATTTTGATGATTTCGCAAGAAAATTTAAAAGCAAAAGATTTACAGGAACTAAATTTAAAAAAGTAGAAGAAGAAGGAATTGACATAAAAAAAATGAGAAAAGAATTTGGAAAAAGAGATATTGATAAGCTTAGGAGAGGCGTAACAGGACAAAGCGATCCGCATAAATACAAAAGCAAAGGGTCGGATCTAAGGAATACGCCTCCGCCCTCAGCAGGCAGAACCGGCAGATCTCTCTAAATTATCGTTAAGAGCCTGTCTGAAAAGTCTAAAATACTCGGAATTTATCATTAAACTAAATTCAGCGCAAGCTCTTTAGGATTTCAAGATTAGCTTAAATAAGCGACATTTTATGAAACCCTAAAGGGTAAATTCCAGTTCTCGGACAGGCTATAAGGAATTTGATAACTCCTCTTTACTCGAATTTAAAACCCCCTCTAATTCCCCCTTGTCAGGGGGAGAATAAAATGCGCGAAACCTAATTTAATAAACTAAACAAGCCATGTATCTATTATTTTGGATAGTGATATTTATTGTAAGTTTGATAATTTTAATAAAGTCAGCGGATTTTTTTACGGAAAGCAGTGAAAAAATCGGTTTATCAATGAAAATTTCTCCTTTTATCGTTGGAGTTGCGATTGTTAGTATAGGAACATCTCTTCCCGAACTTGCGACATCAGTGATCGCAGTCTTTGAGGGACAGACTGAAATTGTGACTGCAAATGCCGTTGGGTCTAATATCGCGAATATTTTGCTTGTTATCGGAATTGCTTCTATAGTTGCGAGAAAAATGAGCATAAAACGAAGTCTGATCAATCTTGATCTTCCTCTTCTTGCTACTGCGACAACTATTTTATTTTTTGTGCTGATGGATAAAAAGGTTAGTTCGATTGAAGGCTCTGTTTTGTTATCAACATATTTAATATATTTTTTCTACATTGTTTCTTCCAGCAAAGAAAGATCTATTTTAAATCACAAAGATCACGAACTCAGAAAGGATAAAAGAAAAAACAAAGAAGTCTTTACATTCCCTCCGACAAAAGCAAGCAGAAATAGATTTTTGAAAAAATTGTGGACCTACAAGCCGAGAGTAGAACTTGGAGTTTTCGTCACTTTAATAGGAAGCGCGTTTTTCATATATATCGGCGCAAGATATACTGTGGAATCTATAATAAATATTGCCGACAATTTAGGTATTGAAACAGCGGTCATTGCTATGAGCGCTGTGGCAATTGGAACATCTCTTCCTGAGCTTGTTGTTTCTGTCAGAGCGGCAATGAAGAAAAAATATGAGATCGCTCTCGGAAATGTTTTTGGTTCAAATATTTTTAACGCTCTAATGGTTGTCGGCGTTCCTGCAATTATAACAGATCTTGATATTGATGATACGACTTTTTATATCGGAATGCCTTTTTTGATTGCTGCCACAATTCTATATATATTCTCTGGTATTTCAAGAAAAATATATAATTGGGAAGGATTGATGTATCTCGTTTTATATTTCCTGTTTTTGATCAAGATATTTGGGATAGTTTAGCTTTTTAGGTTGTAGCTTCTTGGGTTGTAACTGACATTCTATGATTCGTAATTTATTACTTTCTGTATTATTGGCCAAAACTTATGGTTAGCTATTGACATTTTTGAAAAAATATGATATTCTTTAGTGTTTATGCGGATTAAAAATTAAGAAATTTATTTTAAATAAGATTTAATTATATTAAACTAAAAATATGGTAGAAACTATTAGGCCAGAGGATTTTTTTAAGACATTGGCTCAAAGAAGAGAAATAGAGAAGCAAGAAAAAATATATAGAATAAGTGAATTAGAAAGCATGATTGCTTCTTTGGAAGATGAAAAGTCGGATGGATGGAAAGAAAAAGTAAATAATTTGAAAGATGATATAAGAAATATTGAAGAAGAGATCGGCGGTGAGATCAGCGGTGAAGAAACAAAGCTAGAACCAGAAAACGAAGATCAAAAAAATTCGTCTGGTACAAATTTTATATCGGGTATAGAAAGTGCGGACTTAGTTGGTAAAACTGGAATAATCAGCGAAGAGAAGAAAGAGACAGAATTACCAAAAAAAGTAACGTCAGTAGGCACAGAACCAGTTCAAGAACCAGAGAAAGGAATTGCCAAAGAACAAAAACCGGAAGAAGAGGTTTTGGCGGAATATATAAATAAATTGACAGAACTTTTTAAAAAAAGAGGAGAATTGATGTTGAAATTAATGGATGATAAGGAAAGTAACAATAGAGAATTGCGAGCAGAAAAGAATAATATAGAAAAGTATATGTCTTTATACTATTTTAAAATAAAAGAAAAAATAAATAATGATTCTGAAATAGACAGCATGGATGATATTTTGAATGTGGAAAAAGCAAAAAAAGCTATGCAAGAAGCGAGTAAAATTAAATTAAATTTTAATAAAGAACAAATAGAAGAAGCGTTAAAAATAATTAATAACCCCGGTGAATTGCCGATAGAGAAAATCAATGAAGACGAAGGTGAAAAAGAAACTATCAAGAAAACCAAAGAAAAAATTGACAAGACATTTGATGATTGGGGTAGAAATAAAGCGGGATTAGCGGTTGAAGAAGGCGGAGATCCTGTTTATCGTATAATAGAATTTATTTACAATCCAGATTATAGAGAAAATTATGCTATATTAAAGGAAGATAAAGAAGAGAAGTCAATAAAGATGCATTGTGATGATTTATATTTGTTTAATTACAACAGAGCTGATGTAAAACCAGTAGCAGAGCCGATACTAAAATCAGAAGTAGAATTAGAACCGTTAGAAAATATTGATACAAAACAAATAATAAGATGGATGGATAATGAAACATATTTACGGACAAAAAAATGGGAGAAAGAACCTAAATTTTTGATTGTTGATTTTCGTTTTGATAAAGACAATGTTGTATTGAAAGATAAATACGGGCATCAGGAATTTGTTAGTTGTGAAGAATTATATAGATTAAATAATGGAGAAAAAATAACAGAAAAAGAGACAGAGACACAATTAGAGAAAGATGAAAAAACTCCAGATATAAAAAATGAAGACGAAATTAAAAGAATGCAAATTGAAGAATTAAACAAAGAAATTGAAACGATTGAAAAGTTTTTAGCCGAGAAAAAGAACGAAAGTTACGGCAAAGAATTTACAGAAGGTATAGAATCCGTTAATCTTGTTGAGTCAACAATAGAACTTTCTAAATATGAAAAGTATTTAGAAAAGCTTAAGGAAGAAAAAAGAGGAAGAGAAGACAAAAATGAAACCAAAAAGATAAATGTAGGGAATATGAGCATTGAAGATTTGAATGCGGAAATAGAAAAAGTGGAAGAGTTCTTGGCTAAAAACAAGAAAGAGGATTA
>JAGLOZ010000037.1 GCA_023137595.1 Minisyncoccota bacterium
ATGAATTGTCATTCTAAATAATATTATTACAATAGCCTAACCAAGTTAATATATATAAACAATAAAAAAAATGATCAAAAAAACAGTCAAACTATTTTTGTTTTCATTAATCGCCCTAATGGCATTTTCAATAACGCCTGTTTCGGCGGAAGAATATATATCTTCCGATTCTAGTTCCAATGAAGAAATCAACCTTTACTTTTTTTGGGCGTATGGCTGTCCTCATTGTTCTAACGAAAAACCATTTTTAGAGAAATTAGAGCAAAAATATGACAATTTGAAAGTGCATAGTTTCGAAGTTACAGGCAATAAAGACAATGTAGAACTTCTTATTGCAACAGGTGAAAAGTTAGATACTAATGTTTCTAGCGTGCCCTTTACGGTAGTCGGCGATCATTATTTCGCTGGATGGTATGATGAGCAGACCACGGGAGCGGCAATAGAAGAAGCTGTCCAATGCGCCATGCAAAATGGCTGTTACGACACGGTTGGAAGCTTAATTGATCCTAAGATCTCAGATTCCGGATATAAAGACAAAAAAAAGATACCTGAAAAAATAAATTTGCCGATTTTGGGAGAGATAGAAGTCAAAAATTTTTCCCTGCCGATTTTGACTATTTTGATTGCCGGACTGGACGGATTTAATCCATGTGCTATGTGGGTTCTGCTTTTTTTAATTAGTTTGCTTTTGGGAATGGAGGATAAAAAAAGAATGTGGATTTTGGGAACCGCTTTTATAGTTTCTTCTGCTTTTGTTTATTTCCTTTTTATGTCAGCCTGGCTTAACTTGTTTTTGTTCTTAGGTTTTGTTTTGTGGGTTAGAATTGTTATCGGTATGGTAGCTTTAGTGGCCGGCGGTTATAATTTGAAAGAATATTTCACCAACAAAGCGGGAAGATGCAAAGTAACTAATGACGAAAAAAAGCGGAAAGTTTTTGAAAAATTAAAGGACACAACTCAGAAAAAACAGTTTTGGCTGGCCTTGAGCGGGATCATTGTTCTAGCTTTTGCGGTTAATCTGGTTGAATTGATCTGTTCTGCGGGGTTGCCGGCGATTTATACTCAAATTCTTGCATTAACTCCAATGGCAAAGTGGCAGTATTATGCATATTTAGGACTTTATATTTTCATTTTTATGCTTGATGACCTGATTGTCTTTTTTGCGGCAATGACAACTTTGCAAATGACCGGAATGGCCACCAAATATAGCCGCGCTTCTCATTTGGTAGGTGGAATTATAATGTTGATTATGGGAATTCTATTGCTGTTCAAGCCAGAGTTGCTGATGTTTGGATAAGAATTTGGCAAAAATAAATACTGGTAAGTGTTGGCTCCATACTTCCGCTCAAGGTGGACAGGTTCGTGTGGAGTCTTTTGTGACTTAAGGAAAGAATTATACGAAGTGAATGAAATATATCCTCTTTTTATTTACAATCAAATTTATTTGAAATAAATAGTTCTATATAACAAAATATCGCAGCAAAAATTTGACAAAGTTACAAATGAAAGTTAGAATTATTTTACTTTTAAAAAACTAATTAACAGGTAGTTCCTCTTTAAATATAAAGAGGTCGGTTAGGAAAATCCGGTGATTTCCGAAATTTGGAAAAAATCCGGTGCTGTGCCGCAACTGTGATCTTTATTTTTCGCGGAAAGATAAAGTAAGCCAGAATGCTAGCTAACTGCTTATAAAAAATAAGATCCTATCTT
>JAGLOZ010000038.1 GCA_023137595.1 Minisyncoccota bacterium
CGAAAATCCTTATTTTAAAACATTTTATTGCGTCATATTTCCCATTTAATTATGACATCTTTTGGACTATGAAACTGTTTCCAGTCTCTTTCATCCCGAAATTTAATGATCTTTTCCGTGAGATCTTTTATATCTGACATAATTTTTAATTATTAACATATAGATACGTACAATAAATTCCTCCACTCTTCCACTTATAAAAACCAACACCTAACAGCGTCACGAAATTGAGCTAGAGATCACTGGTGCACCTTTTAGATTAATAATAATACTAAAAACTTTGTAAGTAAAGAAAAACAAGAAGCGTGCTATATTTTAGCATCCCAATTCCTAAAACTCGGTTTTAGGAATAATCTTCAAAACAAAGATCTCCCAATATGGGAGATCTTTGTTGAATTTAGAAATTTGCTATGCAAAAAAGTATCTTTTCTTATTTCCTGGTCTTTTTTGCAGTTCTCTTTTTCCCTTTTGTTGCCTTCAAAGCAGGAGTCTTTTTAGGTTTTTTCTTTGGTGCAGGAGTTACAGTCTTTTTTGCAATTTTCTTTGATTTTTCCTTTGGAGCTTTTTTAACTGTTTTCGGAGCACTCGGGAGCATTCTAGTTTTTACTGCTTTCTTTTCAATTACCGCTGGTTCAGTGTTTCTCATGTTTTCTATTGCCTTAATAAGGCGATCCATCTTCGAATTTAATTGCACTAGTTGCTCTTTTAGTCCATCATTATCTCTTCTACTACTTTGACCGCCAAAATCGCTTCGAGTAGAAGCTTTTTGACTTTTGTACTTTTCTTGTGAGAATCGCTCATTCCCTCTGTCGCTCTCGGGTTTCTTGCTCTCAAAACAAACATTGCAATATATCGGCTTACCTTCAGTTGGACGGAAAGGAACTTCGCAAGATTTTCCACACTCATCACAAACTGCCTCATGCATGGTTACTGGACCACGATCCCTGTTAAATGGTCTACCACCACTTTTTCCAGAATAATTTGACTGACTTCTATTTCTACCGCTAGATCCCCCCGAATGTTTTCCTCTATCTTGCCTATAATCTCCCATACGTTTGTATATTAATGATTATAACTAGAGTATGAACTATTTTTATTAATAAAGCAATGGCAGATATGAAGAAATATATATTTAGGGTGTAGAAGAATGGCTTTGTCATCTCGAAGGAGTGAGGCGACTGAGAGATCTGAAAACAAAATAAGTCTTATCTAAACCTTGAGTATTTCTGGTATGGTATAGCTCACTGATTTCTCACCCTATCGGATTCGAAATGACAGATATAAAAAGTATTCTTCTACACCCTAAGATTACCATCCTATAATTTATCATACTTCGCATATCTTCCTTTTATTTTTTCAACCGGATATTTTTCCCAATTTTCTTTCTATCTCCATACCTATCAAAATCTGAATTTTTTTGTCTTTTATATTTTTACCAGACCTATAATACCCTCAAAAACCTTATTTGCAAAGAAAAAGCTTTATTTAGATTCATATATTATGTTTATAATTTTTTCTTTGTTCGCAACCCATTCACTAGAATTTATTTCTTTTTTTATTTCCTCGTTGGATTTGCCGGAATTTTCAAGATATTTACTAAATAATATTTTTAGATCTTCCTTTCTGTCAAATACCGCATACATATCAAAAAGAGTCAGATATCCTTTAGAATAATGCTTGTTAGATTCAATTGATAGCAATATTTCTTTTTCGCATTCATCATAATCATTCATGTGATTGCAATAGATCAATGCCAACTCGTAGCGCAAAGTAAACGAATCGTGTATATTCTCAATGCCTTTTTTATATATTTCTATAGCCTTACCTGTATTTTTTTGATTAGTATACAGGACACCAAGCCCATTA
>JAGLOZ010000039.1 GCA_023137595.1 Minisyncoccota bacterium
TCACCAACTGCTAAAATATTTGGAATGTCTTTATTCTCTTCTATGTCGATTATATTATCAAGCAATCTATTTTGAATATTATTTGTGTCTTGAAATTCATCAACCAAGACATATAAATACTTTTCAGCAATATTATATTTTAGTTCAAGATTTTTTTCTAAAGCTTGGACTGTATCAGAAAGCATATCAGAAAAATCATAGTAGCCTTTTTCTTTGAGTTTCTTTTGGTATTCTTTATAAATTTTTGCAAGTTCAATTTGTTTTTCTACTTGATGAAAATCTTTAAGAATCCTTTTTTTCTCTTTGTTGGCCATAGTATATTTTTTCTTCCATTCAGAGAGATGACTTGTTTTTTCTTCTTCAACAGATCTTTCAATTGCTTCATTCAATCTTGAAATTAACAATTCTTTCGCGTTTTTGAATCTTACCTTACTCTTTCTTTTTTTAAATTCTATTTTTTTCAGTTCATCTATAACCTTTCTAAACTCAGGCAATTTCTTCTTAGAAATGGTTTGAGAAAAATATTTATCTATGATATCTTCAGAATTTTCAAAAAAGCTTTTATTTTCAAGAGTAATCTCCAAAAATTCATCAGGGGTTAATGCTTCTTTTAGATTTTTAATTCTTCCTAAAATATCATTCATGTATGTATAACCTTGTTCAGGATGATGCGATTTCAAAAGACTATTATGTTTTAAACTTTTTAGTATCTCTTCTATAATTTCAACTTGAGCTAGATCGTCTGCTGGATTATATATCGCTCCTTGATAAAAATATTCAGGATTTTGATTGATAATTTCACTACCAAAGCTATGAAATGTGTGAATCGCCACTCCATAAGCATCCTGTCCGATTATGTCAGATAGTCTGCTTCTCATATTTGTTGCTGCAGCTTCTGTAAAAGTTAGACAAAGAATATTATTTGGAAATACATCGGTCTTTTGTAAAATATTTGCTACACGCAAACTGAGAAGCTCTGTTTTTCCGCTTCCAGGTCCCGCCACAACCAACATCGGACCGTCAATCGTATCAACTGCCTCTTTCTGTTCCTTATTTAGTTTTTCATACCGCTCTTTAAATGTGGACATAAACAAAAAAACTATAAAAATTAATTAAATTCTTATAGCTTTAGTATAACAAAAATTTAGTAGAATTGCTAATTTTATTATGCTTTTTTGCGAACAGTATTAACTTTGTCCATAAATTTTTTAACTCTTGCGTAGTCAACCTCGTTCCCCCAAAATCCTTTTCTCTTAAAATATGACCCCACGATCAAAGAATCAGCAATTTTTAAATAAGATTCTACATTTTCAAATGTAACACCAGAGCCTACCAGAGTCGGTATTTTTACTGCTTTTTTTACAGACTCAACTTCATCTAAATTTGCTTCACGTCCAACTGTGACTCCAGTTACTATAACTCCATCGCTTGTAAAAAATTCTGCCGCATGCGCGGTTTCAACTATATCAACATCAGCAGTTATTGAGTGCGAACTATGTTTTTTCTTAATATCAGTTAGAACAAGAATATTTTCGGCGCTAATTTGCTTTCTGCAGCGCATAACATCTCCGGCGCAAGATTCTATAATTCCTTCATCGGCAACGTGAGCAAAAACGAACGCCTCTACCCTAATGAAATCCAGCTCAGCAGCTTTTGCAACTGCCAGCGCTTCCTTGTTGGCAGCAGCAAGAATTTGGATTCCGCACGGAATGTCAGAAAGTATTTTTTTGACTTCAATGCAAATAGCAGTCATCGCTGAAATAATTTCCGGACCGATCTCTTTGTTCAGGTATGGAACATCGTGCATATTTTCAAGTATTACAGCGTCAATACCAGCTTTCTTGTATATTCTTGCCTCCTTTTTTGCCTTTTCAATTATAATTTTCATATTATTCTTTGACTTTGGCGTACCGGGCAAAGCGTCCACATGAATCATCCCAATAATTGTTTTATTAAATATCTTTTTCATAATTATTTTTTTATTTATAATATATAAAGTTTATAATAGCTTACTAAAGATGTCAATAATTATTCCCTAATGCAATGTATCTTACCCTAGATGTTTTCTTGTCACAATGCAAGAGAAAGCTTGGGGCAATAAAAAAAGAGTCGCTAAACAGTAAACTGTTGCGACTTTTAAACATGACTAATTTTAGTCATATTCTTCTGGATCTCGGTAACCCAATGTTGTAGGTACGAGATAATTTCCAACCTGTATTTCTGGTGTTCCTAAGTCAACCACTGGCTTGATTCTTCCTAAATATATTTCCCTAAATATCTCAGCATGATATATAGGTTTTTTAATTGAATCCCTTCTTACTCCCACGAATTTTTTGATCATTTCCTTATAGAATCCAAAATCACTATCAGCGAATACATCAATGGGAATAGTTTTAAATCCGCGCTCAGCATATTCAAGCTCCCACCTCGCCCATTCATTGAGCATTTTTTCAAATCCGACACATTCTCCCATCGGACCAATTGCGGACCCAAACTCAGCGCCTGCTTCTAGGTAGTTTTCCGTGACTTCTTCATTAGATAATTCCGTGACTTCTTCATTAGGTAATTGTGGTGTTATAAAGCTCCAAAGTTTTTTTAGCATCTTTAAAAAACTCATAATAGTATCCCTCTTTTCTTTGTGTAACTGGAAAATATAAATTTACCGATTTGCTCAAGTAAATTTAAATTTACTAGCCCTAGAAATATACTATCGTTATGATAATGAACTTTTAGAGCTAGTAAATTATTTGCTTTTTAAAGTACGATCTTTTTTCTTATAGAGTTATCTATAGATCAAGTGTTCGGATTAGTACTAGTGAGTGCTTTATACTTTAACTTAACAGTGTAACGGAAATTTACAAAATGTCAATAGACAGCCCTAACTGCACCCTTAATCCGCAATAAATCCTCCGGCTTGAAGTTCCCAGAGTTTCTTGTAGCGTCCATCCTTTTTCTTTAAAAGTTCTTCATGCGTTCCGTCTTCAACAATTTCACCTTCGTCAATATAAATAATTCTATCCATTTTAACGATCGTTGAAAGCCGATGAGCAATAACTATAACTGTTTTATTTCTCATTAATTTATCAAGCGCGTCTTGAATCAAGTTTTCAGAGTGCGAATCAAGGCTTGAGGTCGCTTCATCCAAAATTAAAATTGGAGCATTTCGCAGAATTGCTCGCGCAATTGCGACTCTCTGGCGTTCTCCTCCAGAAAGCTTGATCCCTCTTTCTCCAACGTATGTATCATATCCTTCGGGAGAAGAAGTTATAAACTCATGACAGTGAGCAAGTCTTGATGCTTCTACAACTTCTTCATCTGTTGCTTCGGGTTTTCCATAACGAATATTTTCCATTAAAGTGCGATGAAATAAAATTGGATCTTGAGGAACCAAGCTAACATTTTCCCATAAGCTTTCTTGAGTTATTTTTGAAATGTCTTGTCCGTCGATCAAAATTCTGCCCGCGCTTACATCGTGATTTCTTAGTAATAATTTTATGATAGTGGTTTTTCCCGCTCCTGAGGGACCGATCAAAGCCACGCGTTCGCAAGGTTTAATGAAAAAATTGAAATCCTTAAACACTTTTCTGGTTTTATGATAATTGAAATCCATTTTTTCAAATTTAATTTCGCCATTATCAACTTTCAATTCTTTCGCGCTATAAACATCTTTAATTCCATGTGGTGTATTTAATATTTCTGTCATTTCTTCGGCATCGGCAAGATTTTGGTACGTTCGCCTGATTATCTTTCCAAAATGCCATAATTTCATAAAGACTATAAGAATGTAAGATTGAAGCAGGACAAAATCACCTACCGTGAATAGATCTTTCTTCCAAAGCTGAATTGCAAAATAAAAAATTCCTATTTCCAAAACGAGCATCAAAAAAGTTTGAACGGAGTTAAAGATTTCATCCAAGTTCCATGTAAATATTCTAAGCTTTAGTATTTTTCTATTAAGTTTTGCGAACGAATTAACTTCTCGCTTGTATCCGCAAAATAATTTAACATTACTGTTGTTCGTAATTGTATCAGCCAAAAATCCAGTTGCTTTTGTTTCTGCTTTGCTTCGCCTGATATCATATCTCATTTTATATTTTGCAAAAATCCAGTTGACCGTCATAAAGAAGAATATCCAGACAATAATAATTACGCCTAAAACAAAATTTTTCGAAAAAAGCACTGCAACAATAATGGAAATGCCGACAACAAGAGGAATAAAATCCCATGTAATTCTGTCCGCAATGTCTTCAAAGGAACGGACAAAATAATTTACGCGTTTTACAAGAGAGCCCGTAAAATTGTTGTTGAAATATGAGAAAGAATGTTTATGCAGATCTCTAAAACATAAGTTTGACAGATCTGTCAGTGTTTTAGACTGGAAATAAGTCGAAGAAAAAGCGGTAGATCTCCATAAAACCCATTGCGTGGATTCTATTAATGCTATCGCAATTAGCGTTGACATTAATCCGTTATAAATTACATCTTTAGATTGTCCGCTGACTAAAATATCAAAAAATGTCTTAAAATATAAAGGCACAATAACACCCAAGGCGGCCGCTCCTATAGCCGAAAAAAGCATAATAAACGTTTCAAGCTTATACGCCTTAGAATGCTCCCAATATATCTTTAATGTTTTTTGTGTGTTGCTTTGCATATTTGAAAAATACATAAAAAAACAAATGGCTATATAATAGCCTCGTCAAAATAATTTAAATTTTACTTTCTCATTATATATAAACGTTTTAAGAGTCCTTTTGTTACCAAAGGAATATTCTCAGTGTTTAGAAATATACTTTAGGACCTTTCGAAAAACGCAGTTTTTGTTATTCCCGCACTGAACTGAATTCATAAAATCCAGTCAGGAAGAAATATCACAATTCTTTTGAAATTCACTAATTTTCGTATGAACGCAAAATCTTGCGTTCCTACTCACTTTCGTGAGGACTCCAAAATATACGATAGCGTATGTGTTAATAAACCTAATTTATTTCATCACTTCTGGCATTGATCGCAATATCTTGTCCCTCTTCCCGCGATTTTCAATTTTTGGATCGTTCCCTTTTCACATCTCAGACATTTCCTTTTTTCCCTCTCATAAACTTTTAGAAATCTCAAAAATTTTCCCTGTTTGCCGCTTGCATCCACATAATCATTAAAGGTCGTACCACGATACTTGATCGCTTTTTTCAAAACTTTTTTTATTGCTTTGTGGATAGCTTTTATTTCCTCCGCTTTTAAGGAGACAACTTTTCTACTCGGCAGAATTTTCGCTTCGAAAAGAATTTCATCAGCATAGATATTTCCGATGCCGGCAATATATTTTTGATCCAGTAAAAACGCTTTAACATTTCTCTTCTTGTTTCTAATAATATTTTGAAATACTTTTAGAGAAAAACCTTTCTCCAGCGGTTCTATGCCAAAATTATCAAATATATCTTCCAATTCTTTTTTGCCAACAATTTTCACAACGCCGAATCGTCGCAGATCATTAAAAAACAATTGAGATTTGTCGCTAAAATAGAAAATAATATGCGTATGCTTGTTTGGCAGATCTATAATATCATTATTATCGCTATGCCCGCCTGCTATAGTTTTTTTGCCCTTCTGATAGACCAACTGTCCGGTCATCCGCAAGTGAATTGTCAAATATTTATTTTTCTTGGCAAGAGCAAACACTAAAAGCTTTCCTCTTCTTCTGATGTCTTTGAAACTATTTTCTTTCAAAATCAAAACAAGATCTTTCGGAGAACTTTTCACGATCTCTTTCAATCTCAAATCAACCTTCTCAATTTTTTTATTAAGAATTTTTTCTCTTAGATCATTTCTAATTGTTTCCACCTCCGGAAGCTCTGGCATAAATTTTGGTTATTTGAGTTTTTGTTTTTTAATATCTTTGATTATTTTATCATTTATTTCCAAATGATCAAGAAAGATCATGCAAAAAAAAGAAATTATAAAGCTAGTGAATTTCGGATAGTTTTCACCAAAATCACAAAAAAGCTCCATTCGGAAGGGTGGAGCCAATGAATATCTAAATGATATTTTATCCAAATTATCACTCTATCAAATAATTTATTTTACCAAAGTTCCAATTTTTTTCCCTTCCAATATGTCGGGAATTGCGCTTAGGTTCTTTTCATTAAATACTATAATTTGTTTTCCTTCTCTCCATGCCAGCGCGAAAGCAGTGCTGTCCATAATTCGCAGATCTTTTGCCAGAGCTTCCTTGTAAGTTATCTCCTTGTAAAGTTTTGCTTTCTTTCCATGCTTTTTAGGATCTCTGTCATAAATACCGTCAACATGAGTCGCTTTCAAGATCAAGCTGCAATCCGTTTCGCATGCTCTTAGAACAGCGGCAGAATCAGTGGTAAAAAAAGGATTTCCGGTTCCTCCCGAGAAAATAACCACATTTCCGGATTCCAAATAAGCAATAGCTTTTTTTCTTATATAGAATTCTGCGGACGGCTCCATTCTGATCGAAGTCATCAATCTGGCCGGTGTTCCCGTTTTTTCCAGTGCTTCTTGCAGTGCCAATCCATTGATCACAGTTCCGATCATACCCATGCTATCCGCAACCGCGCCATTGAAATCCGTTCCCGAAAATTCTTTTCCTCGCAAAATATTTCCTCCGCCCACAACAATCGCCAATTGAATTTCTTTCTTTGTTTTTATTCTGGAAATATGTTCAGCTATTTTTTTTATAGACGCAAGTGATAGTCCTTTGCCATTTGCATTTCCCAGCAGTTCCCCGCTGAGTTTCAATAAGACTCTTTTCATATAATTTCCTTTTATAATTTAAATTATCAATTATATAATTGCTCTATTTTGAATTTTGCTGTCGTTCTTGAATACTAAATTAAATTCAGCACGACTTTATTCAGACAAACTGGCGGATTTAAGCTCTGTCTCAAAATAACACACTCAAGTTCGTTCAGTTTTGTGTCGGATCGGCTTAAAAACTCGTCACAAGTTCTATTTGCGGTTTTTCTTCTTAGCTTTTTCTTCAAGCATAAGCCTCTTGATCTCAAGCCTTTTTGCGGTTTTATGAGAATGCGATTTTTTACTTTTTCCAACCCCGGTTTTTCTCTTTGCCATATAAATATTTTTATGAATAAATAATAATTATTTTCTTGGACCCTAGATTCAGACTATCACAAAAGAAGCCATTAGTAAAGGAGTTGACTCTTGTAAGTTTAAATATTTCTTTCAGGGATATAAAAATAACTCCTAAAGGATGATTCTGCTTGCTTGAGGCTTAGGATACTTGCTTGTCTCAGAAAAAATGTTTGAACTTTTTTGATAAATAATACAAAAAAATAATCCAAGAATATTTTATCTTGGACAAGGATCGGGATAATCTGTTTATTGACCGCCGATCTCTAGGCAATCATGAAAAAACATATTTTGCGTAATTGCTATATTCAGCTCTTCCAGCCTCAAACAAAGTTTCGTTCTTTTTCCTTCTTTATTCTTTAGAACGTCACGCATAATTATTCTTCTTTTGTAATTCTTTATTTCGCTTATTCCTTTTCTTATTTTGCAAATATCTCCATTTATCCTACGAATTGCTTGTAGCATATTAACTTTATCTTTAAAGAATCCTTCTGTATCTTTTTCCACATACATTATCATGCTTAAACCTCCTTCCATAGACAAACAATTATCTACTAGATATTATTCAGTAGCCGTCTGTCTATGTTTTTTATTCCTTCCAATATTTAAAGAATAGCAATATAATATAATTTGTCAACACTTAAAATTTTAAAACAACCCTTAAGGGGTTATTTTACTTACTCGGGATATGCGTGGGAGGGATGTGAAACATTTTTAGTAGAAAGTTCTTTTCTAAGTCTATAAATTTTTTATCTCCAGATAAAAGCCGTGGCGTTAAAACCGCCATTTAACAATTTGATCGCTTTATATAATTCATACTGGCTTATTGCTTCATTTTGTTTGGTCCGATTATTACTGTCATATCCGGTATAATATTTTTGTAAAAACAGCAATGCTCTTTTATCTCCCAACTGTCCAAGCGCCCAAATAGCGTTATTTTTTTCTCCATAATCATTTGTTTCATCTTCGATCAATCTCATGAGAGCTTCTACACAATCTCCTTCATATTCTTGCTGGGCAATTTTGCACCGATTCTCAACCTCGCCTCCAATTAGATTTGCCGAAACAAAAAATGTTAGCAGAAAAAACATTACTCCGACACCAATAATATAGACAACTAATTTTTTTCTATTCATTATAGAAAATTAGAATTATTTATTATATATATCTTATCACAAGTCACGAAAAGGTTTAAATTAAATTTTTTGTTATAGGAAATAACTTCTCAAATTAAAGGATTATTTTGCTTGCTTGCTCTTAGGAACGCTTGCCCGCTAAAAGAAGGGATACTGGAAACTTTCTAGCAGTTTAAGCTCAGAAATTATATCATCTAATCGCTTGGGTGATTGCCTGTTCTAGTTTTTTGGGTTCATCTGTACCAATCCGATATATTTTATTGTTTTTCATTCTGATCTCAACGGCATCAAAACCGGAAATATTATAGATCAACATATAAGGCCAAAACCAAACTCTGATACCCCACCCATAATACCAATGGTTTCTGACGGTTTTGACTGAAATTATTTCCTGAAGCAGAAAGCTTTTTCTGTATATTCCATAACCAAACTTAATTTTTAGATATCTTTCATCAAGCGTTACCTGAAGCGTCACAAAAGAAGATAAGAGAAGGAGAATCAAGATCATAAAAACAAGAATCGGGTAATTAAGATCTTCTTGCATTAAAATCGTCCCGAAAAGTAAAATGGTACCAAGTAAGGCAAATATTACTAAATAGCCGATTTGAGTATGTTTGTAATTCATATCATTTGTTTAATGATAAAAGTTTATTTTTTTATTTATAGGTTATTTTCTATAATTTTATCTTATCACAATTCATAAGATAGTTCTAATGTCATTTTTGGAGTATAAAAAATAACCACCTAAATAAGCGATTATTAAACCTCTTCTCTTTATGGACAAATCCAGAACTCTTAATTGGAGTAGCATTGAAAGCAAACTTTAATCAAGTGGTATATTATATCTATTTCCTACGCTTGATCATTAGAATTAAACTTAAAAATATAAAAGACGATAAAAAAATTAGATTAGAAAATATAGACACTATTTCCTGATCGGTCGTGATATAACTTTCTGCTTAGTAACTTGAAAAAATCCGATATCCCCTTTTGTTCGACCAATACCTGATCTCCTGTAGCCGCCAAAAGGCGCGTTAGTTGAAAAGTATGAACAACCGTTGATACTGACTTGTCCTGCCTCTAGAGCATGCGCGATGCGATCTGCACGTTCTAAATTTTTTGAGTAGACAAAAGCACTCAACCCATATGGCGTGTCATGCGCTATTCGGAGAGCCTCTTCTTCGGTTTTAAATGAAATGATCGGCAACACCGGACCAAAAACTTCTTCAGTCACTATTTTCATATCTGGTGTTGTATTGGTAATGAGTGTTGGCATATAATA
>JAGLOZ010000004.1 GCA_023137595.1 Minisyncoccota bacterium
ATAATTGACACAAACCTCCTCCAGTGCCAGAAAGGAAATTACCGTTTTTTAATATCATTCCTCTAAGATACCCTTTATGTTTTGTCGGCTTTTTAACTTGTCTCCAAAAAGAAAATGTTTGCCCTGGCTCAACTACCAGACCATTCAATAATCCAATAGCAATCTTTAAATTTACAACCTTGTTCCTTTGCATACACATATCAACGTCTTTCAGCTTTCGAAGCATAATAGTTTTATGAGAAAATATTTTTATTGGAAAATATTCTTTTTTAATTTTTTTCGCAAAATTAACCCTTGAAAAATACCAATAATAATATTTTTTAAAAGTATAAAATATGGTTCCTAGTAAAACTCTAAGCCCTGATCTTCTTTTAGGTTTTATCATGATTCAAAATTTTACATTAATTTTTTCTTTTTTTATCTTATCATAAAATACTCAAAAGTTCTAATCCCACTCGTGGTATAAAAAATCACCGCTCATATAAGCGATTATCTGAATTGCTCGGGGACAGGGATTCGAAGCACCTCGGTACCAAAACAGGGAGAGATTCAAATCCACAATCCCACAAACAAAAAACAAAAACACGCTTTAAAGCGTATTTCTGTTTTTTTGTTCGGGCTGTGGGACGATGTTAGAACGTTTTTGATAAAAAATAACTAAAATAATATTATTTTAATTTACAAAGCGACCATCCACTACAAAGCGTTTCCGTGTTATAACTTTTTGAACAACCATAGACACAATTATATTCCCCATTATTATTTTTCACTGTAATAAATTTACATTCAGGAGCATAATCCAAGCACATTTTTTCTGCAGCTTTTTTTTCAAAATGAGTAGGTGTAATCAATTCTATTTCAACTATTTTTTCAGAAGTTTGATAATAAATTTTATTTAAAATAACACTATCAAAAACCGTCAGCAGAGAAAAAACAATTAGTAGTATTATCCATATTTTTCTAATTTTATCTTTCACAATGAATTGTCTAATTGACCAATATATTGTTAAAACGACGAAAAAAAATAATGAAAGCCATGGAACGAAAAAATATAATAGAAAAATAAATAGAAAAATAAAAAAAATATTTTCGCGGATATAAGCTTTATTAGAATATGCCATTATTAGTTCAAAAATGAGAAATAGAAACCAAACTTCAAAAATATTAAAATTTAAAGCAAAATCTATAACATGTCTGAAATAACCAGAGATTTCACCATCTATCTTAAATTCATATGACATAAATAATGCTATCAATGGAATTCCTAAAAATACTGCAATTAAAATTAAAAAAGCAAAAACTTTTCTTGCTGACGACGAATCAAATTTCATAATGATAAATTATTTATTATATCTATATTTTATCATGAACTTCAAAAAAGTTCGAATTTACTTTTCTGTTAAAAAAATAACCGCTACACAAACGGCTATTTTACTTGCTCAAAGACAGAGATCCGAAGGCTCCTCGGTGCCATATCGGGAAAAGATTCAGATCCAACATCCCACGAACAAAAAAACAAAAATACGCTTTTAGAGCGTATTTTCGTTTTTTGTTCGGGGTCTAGGACGCTTGTCCGCCTTGGGAGGGATGTTAAAACCTTTTTTAGCGAAAAAACGCAATAATGTTGAAATAAAGAAATTGTCAATTAACTTTATTTGTCGCTTCGCCTTTTAAAAAGTTTCGAATATTTCCGACGAATATTTCCTGTTTCTCTTTTGATGCTTCTTTTGTGGTATAGCCAATTGGTGGATAAATTATACAATTCTTATGTTTTGAAAGTTGTTCTGCTTGTTTTGAACTAAGTTCATCTGAGTGATCCATAATGTATGTCATATCATTATTGCTTAATCTATTTTCCAAAGCTTCTAGATCAACAAGTTCGTTTGGTGCTATAAAAGTAGCCGCTTATATAAGCGATTATTAGCGTGCCTCCGCTGGGTACACGACGTTCGAACCTGCTTGGATAATCTGTAGCATATAATCTTGAAAATATGATAACAATATTGACGGTGATTTCGCCAATGCTTATTACTCCGCCGAAAATATAAAGTTTGAATCTGTTAGATTTCGAAAAAAAATAATGCCGTTAGTTGATACTAACGGCTTTTGTTGGAAACTGTGAATAATTTAAGACTTGATGTTGTAGGTGTTTAGGAAGAGATTCCTCCGAACGATCCAAACATCAGTATGGTCAGTACGATTACGGCAGATGAAATCTCCAGCAGTACCAACCTGAACGTTCTTCTCGTCTCCGATTGTTGCACCCCATTGACCAATAACATAGAATGACCCATCGGTATCGCATTGGGCGGAATCTACTTCTATTACATCTACTGCGTTATCCGGACGGGGATCGCATATCATCCATCCATCATCATCAATAGAGGTAACGTTGTACTTTCCCAGAAGCTTGTTTGGCATTTGCTGCCATACATCTCCTGCTTCGCCTATACAGATAACTACACCATCACCCAAGGGTTCATGGCCTTCGAGTGTGTCCACCAAGAATTTA
>JAGLOZ010000040.1 GCA_023137595.1 Minisyncoccota bacterium
AAAGGTTGGAAAATAATTGTTTCGCACAGAAGCGGTGAAACTTGCGATCATTTCATAGCCGATCTTGCAGTTGCGACAGGCGCTGATTTTCTTAAATCAGGGTCGCTTTCCAGAAGTGAAAGACTGGCGAAATATAATCGGTTGATGAAGATTGAAAACGAGTTGGGATAATAAGAATTTTCAATTTTCAATTCACAGTTTTCAATCAATTTTGAATAACCAAATTTTCAATCTGTCATTCTGAACTTGATTCAGAATCTTTCGATGGTTATGATAAAACGAAATTATAAAGCACTAGACTTTTGATTATAACTTCTATAAATATGCATGATATAGAAAAATGTCAGAAAATAAAAATTGATCAGGGATTTTTTTATCTTGGTCCATCTGATAAAGAAAGAAGTGTTGGATATCTGGAATTAAATCCAAAAACATCTCTGATATTGCATAATAGGACGACTGGAATTGAAAAATTAACACAAATAAAAGGAAATTGCAGTATAATAATGTATGATTCCGATAAAGGAAGAATAGTCAAGCTGAATGAAAAGGACGAGTTAGAAATAAAACCTGCTGGAACTTGGCATGTTCATTGTAATCCTTATAATAAAATTTCTTTGACTTATTGGGATTTTGATGGTGATATTAGGAATATAATTAAAGCTATTAGAGAAAATGGATAGATTATTTTTCGCGAGAGCTATTTTGTAAACTGTTCCTAATGTCTCTCAGGTAAATAAAAGTTATTGAAACTTCAAAACAAAAGAAACGAGCTATAAGCTCGTTCCCGCGATAGATTGTCATTCTGAATTTATTTCAGAATCTTTGGATGGTTACGGCAAAACGAAATTACAAAATATTAAATTTTAATTTAAAGCATAGGAATTTCAATATTTGTATCTTGTAGAGACGAGGCAATATCTTGTTCCTACGATGCTCGCGCTTTACGTATGTGTAAAACTTAATTTACAAATAAAATTATTAATAGGAAGAATTAAAATGATAACTAAACAGCAAAAACATTTAAATTATAAAGAAAGAATAAATTTGGGAAGTTATTACACAAATACAGAACATGTTTCTCGCGCTTGGAATTTTGTCAACCCATATATTGATAGCGACTTTATCATTTTAGATAGTTCTTGCGGGTATGGGAATTTTTTATAAGTAGTTCTTGGCGATTTCTAAATCATAAAATATTATGTTTAAAAAACCAACAAACATTCTCATAATTCTTGACGGCTGGGGAGTCGCGTCAAAAAATAGAGGCAATGCTATTGAATTGGCGAAGAAGCCGTTTTTTGATAATTTAGTAAAAAAATATCCTTATACAATGCTTAATGCAACCGGGTTAGCGGTTGGACTTAGTGAAAATGAAAGAAGCGGAAGTGAAGCAGGGCACTTGAACATAGGAGCTGGCAGGATAATAAAACAAGACTCACAAATCATCAGAGAAGATATTGAGTCGGGAAAATTCTATAAAAACCCAAGAATTTTAAGGACCATGAATCATGCTTTGGTGGAAAAAAGGAATCTTCATTTTGTTGGGCTTCTATCTGAACTTGATAGTCCTCATAGCGATCCTGATCATATTTACGCTCTTTTAAGGCTGGCAAAGCAGAAGAAAATAAAGCAGGTTTTTCTGCATCTTTTTACGGACGGCAGAGATACGTATAAAAAAAGAGCGCTTATATTTTTAAAAGATCTGGATTGTAAAATAAAAGAAATTGGAATTGGTAAAATCGTCACGATAGGCGGTAGATATTACGGAATGGACAGAGTCAAGCATTGGGACAGAATGCAAAGAGCGTATGATGTGATGGTTTTAGGAGAGGGAATAAAAAATAGATTTGCAGAAGAGGCTGTAGAGAATGCTTATAAGCAAGGCTTAACTGACGAATTTATTATCCCAACAGTTGTTGTTGATGAAAAAAACAAACCAATAGTGAAGATAAAAAATAATGATGCGATAATATTTTTTAATGTTCGCGGTGACAGGGCGAGGCAGTTTACGAAATTATTTGTTCTTGATGATATAGTCGGTTATGAAAACAGGTCACATAAGCTTAAAAATATTTTTGCTTGCACATTGACTGACTTTGGTCCGGATCTACCTGTGCAAGTTGCCTATTCTTCTCAGGCGGTTAAAAATACCATCCCTTACATTTTAAAAGATTTTAAACAATTATATATTGCAGAAGCGGAAAAATATCCTCATATAACATATTTCTTTAATGGCGGCCATAAAAACATTATTAGCAAGGAAGATAGAGAAAAAATTCCTTCGCCGAATGTTTTTTCTTATGATCAACAGCCCGAAATGTCGTCTGCGGATATTACAAAAGTTATAGCTTCAAATATAGAACACAGTGTTTATGATTTTATAGTGGTAAATTATGCAAATGCTGATATGGTTGGGCATACTGGCAATCTAAAAGCAACGATAACGGCGGTTGAATTTCTTGATAAATGTTTGAAGCAAGTGATTGAAAAGATTTTAGAAAGCGGAGGAACGGCGATTGTTACAGCTGATCATGGCAATGCTGATGAAATGATCGATTTGAAAACAGGAGAAGAAATGACAATGCATAGCAAAAACCCAGTTCCATTTATTTTGATAAAAAATGAATTTAGAAAAGAAAATTTAAGTTTAAGAAGCAACGGTATACTGGGTAATGTTTCTCCGACTTTGCTTGATGTTCTGAAAATAGAAAAACCGGAGGATATGGTTTTGGGGAGTTTAATTGAGAAGTAAATCGTATTGCTACATTGTTTAAATAGTTTTTTGTTTTTAGGCACAAGAAGGAGCTTATAAGTATAAAAAAAGAACGATGAAAACAAAAGAATCTAAAATCATTCTAAAAGGAACCGGTGCAAGCGCGGGGGAAGCTGAAGGTATAGTGAAAATAATTACTAAAAAAGAGAATCTTCTTTCTTTTAAAAAAGGGGAAATATTAGTTGCCAAAATTACAGATCCTTCTTATGTGATGATAATGACAAAATCTT
>JAGLOZ010000041.1 GCA_023137595.1 Minisyncoccota bacterium
ACTTAAATTGTCATGATTATATATAAATGTTTTTAACAGGAGGAAAAATAAAATTAGTGAAACAATAATAATGGCATTTTTATTTTTATTAGCGATATTTTTGACAATAATCGTTATAAGAAGAAATATGCAAGGAAAAGATACTTGCATATATTTTATAGGTATTGTCATAATCACGTGGATAGTAGCAATTGCTAATGCCTTTTGCTATTATCTACCCATAAAATAATCCTGACTAAATAGTTTTAATTGCCAAAAATATTTTTGTTTGCGGCAATTTTTTTTAATATCCTAGTCAAAATTATAACCAAACTAACTAACCGACTCAATCCAACTTGCCCTTGGCATTTTTTGAATTCTATATTACTATAAGCTATAGAATAAAAAATAATTTAATTTATATATTAACCGCATGTCCCAACAAAACACTCGAAATTTTTGCATAATCGCGCATATTGATCATGGCAAGTCAACGCTGGCCGACCGATTTTTAGAATTGACCAAAACCGTGGAAACAAGAAAAATGAAAGCTCAGCTTCTTGATCAAATGGATCTGGAAAGAGAAAGAGGCATTACGATCAAACTTCAGCCTGCCAGAATGGAATATGAGCTAGAAGGAAAAAAATATACTCTTAATCTCATTGACACTCCCGGGCATGTTGATTTTGCTTATGAGGTTTCCAGATCCTTAGCTGCAGTTGAAGGAGCTGTTTTGCTCGTTGACGCGACACAAGGAATTCAGGCGCAAACTCTGGCAAACTTGTATCTGGCAATGGAACAGAATCTGGAGATTATTCCGGTGATAAATAAAATTGATATGCCGAATGCGATGATCAAAGAAGTGTCAAAAGAAATAAGCGATTTAATCGGCACAAAAGAAGATGAGATAATAAAAATTTCCGCAAAAACAGGAGAAAATGTTGAAAAAGTTCTTGAAGAAATAATCAAAAAAATTCCCTCTCCTAAGGGAGACATCAACAAGCCACTGCGAGCCCTGATCTTTGATTCATATTTTGACTCATACAAAGGAGTAGTCGCGCAGGTAAGGATAATAGACGGAAAAATAGAAAAAGGAGATCAAATATATTTTTTGGAAGCGAAAGCAAGATCAGAGATCATAGAGCTTGGTGTTATAAAGCCACAGCTTGAAAAAAAGGAATCTCTTGAAGCTGGAGATGTAGGATATATCGCAACCGGACTGAAAGAAGTCGGAAAATGCCGCGTGGGTGACACTATCACAAAATACGAATCAACTTTCAAAGACGAAAAGGAAATTGAAAAAATAATAGAACCGCTTCCGGGATATAAAGAAGTCAAACCGACTGTTTTTGCAAGCCTTTATCCTATTGAGGGAGATGAATATCCAAATCTTCGAGATGCTCTTGAAAAATTAAAGCTTAATGACGCATCTCTTTCGTATGAACCAGAAAGTTCAAACGCTCTTGGACGAGGATTTATTTGCGGATTTCTCGGCATGCTTCATCTTGAGATTATAAGCGAAAGGCTCTCCAGAGAATATGACATGAACCTTGTAATTACAACCCCTTCTGTTTCTTATGCCGTAAAGAAAAGAGACGGAAAGGAGATTACAATTTTTTCTCCAGCAGAAATGCCAGATCCGTCACACATAGAACAGATAAAAGAACCATGGGCAAAACTTGAGATCATTTTGCCGAAAGACAGGATCGGTTCGGTTATGAAACTCGCGGAAAATTCGCGCGCAATTTACCAAAGCACAAATTATCTCTCAGAAGACAGAGTGATTTTGAATTATGAAGTCCCCCTGATCAATATAATTGTTGATTTTTATGACAACCTAAAAAGCATTTCAAGCGGTTTTGCTTCTATGAATTATGAACCAATGGAATTCAGAGCTGGCGATCTAATCAAACTGGACATTCTAGTTGCTCAAGAAAAAGTTGAAGCCTTTTCAAGAATTGTATCTCGCGACCAAGCTCAAGAAGAAGGGAAAAAGGTTGTTGCAAAACTGAAAGATGCAATTCCTCGCCAAAATTTTGCAGTGGCACTTCAAGCTACAATTTCTGGAAAAATAATCGCGCGTGAAACTATCAATCCTTTCAGAAAAGATGTGACTGCAAAATTATATGGGGGAGATGTCAGCCGAAAAAGAAAACTCCTTGAAAAGCAAAAAAAGGGGAAAAAGAAAATGAAGTCTTTTGGCAAGGTTGATATTCCACAAGAAGCGTTTTTGTCAGTGTTAAAGAAGAAATAAAATATAAAGTTGCATAAAATCAAATATAATTATAAACTATATATGGTTAAATATTAAAAACAACAACAATGAGCAAGAAAGACGATCTCAGGGAGAAAAAGAAAGAATACAATATGAAATCAGACTTTTTAAGTCTGGGAATTATTTTTACTGTCTTTATAGTATTTTTAGCGGGACTTTATTATTATAATCAACAAAACGACATCTTAACAGATATAACAAAACAGTTGATGAATTTGTTCTAACTATTATCTTTAATAATGCCTACTCAAAGAAGAAAACTCGGAGATTTGGGAGAAAAATTGGCCTGCAAATTTTTGAAAAATAACGGCTATTCGGTATTGGAAGTCAACTATCAAAAAAGAATTGGGGAAATAGATGTAATTGTTAAATCTGGTGAAATAATTCACTTTATAGAAGTAAAAACGAGAACAAAAAAAAGTTCCGATAAATATGGATTGCCTCAAGAGGCTGTAACTTCTCATAAGAAAAAAAGGCTTATCAGAACAGCTCTTTTTTATCTGGCAGAGCATAAGCATTCTGACAACACGAATTGGCAAATTGATGTGATTGCAATTATAATTGATGAAAATAGAAATAAAGCAAAAATAAACCACATAGAAAACGCAATTAGCTATGACAGTTTGTAAATTTTATTCCTGTGTTGTCTGTTTATATGTTTAAATGCTTACGTGTTTATACAAATCCCGCCCCTTGCTATAAAAAATATTTTTGATATAATAAGTTTACATAAGAACTGGTAGCAGGTTAAGGACAGTCTTTTTGATAGTTTAGAACCTGTTTTAAAACTCCACCGGATAGACTCAAGCTCTCGCTTGAACCGTTTAGATGAGCTATTTCTGATGCAAGCAAGGGCTCGCACCTACCCGAAAATAAACTTTTTAAGCAGACTCTTAGCGAAGTCAAACTATTCTATCTATAAATAGCAATAAAAATTTGAGGGCTAAATAGTCAGCGAAAAGGATTGTCTTTGAGCCGAAAAGTTATCTTTTAAAAATAATTAACAACTAACAATAAAAAAAATGGAAATAGAAAAAAATACAGAGAAAAAACTAAACGAACACAAAAATGAAACACCTAAAAAAGAAAATGATGGTCACTGCTTTTGCAAAGGCAAGAGTTTCAACTTGGGACTTGTGGTTGGATTTTTTATAATGGGTTTGATAGCTATTGCGCTAGTGTCGTTTGTTCTTATCCCTAACATGAAGAAAGAAACGGAAAAAGAAATTGACGCATCTCTTGGGCTAGAAGAGGCTAAAACTAAGACTGAAGAGTTTATAAACGAAGTTCTTATTAAAAGCGATGACAAAGTTACCGTAAAAGAAGCTTCGGAAGAAAACGGACTTTATAAAATCATTGTAGCCACTTCAAACGGTCAAGAAGTTGAAACTTATGTAACCAGAGACGGAAAACTTTTTTTTGATCGAGCAATGAGCATTGAAGAAATAACAAAAGAAAGCCAAGAGGCAAATGCTGAAGTTCCTCCAGATCAGGAAGTAGAAAAAACCGACAAACCAGTTGTTGAGCTATTTGTGATGAGCCATTGTCCTTATGGAACTCAGATTGAAAAAGGAATTCTTCCCGTTCTTGAAACTTTAGGAAATGAAATTGATTTTGAACTAAAATTTTGCGACTATGCTATGCACAGCAAAAAAGAACTAGACGAACAGCTAAGACAGCACTGCATTAAGACAGAAGAACCGGATAAATTTATCAGCTACTTAGAATGTTTCCTTGAGGCCGACAAATCAGATGAGTGCCTTAAGACAGCAAAAATAAATACTTCTAAATTGAACGCTTGCGTTTCAGTCACTGATAAGAAATATAAAGTAACAGAGAATTTCGGCGATAAAAGCACTTGGAAAGGGAACTTTCCTACATTTAATGTTTACAAAGAAGACGTTGATAAATATAGCGTAGGAGGTTCTCCAACTTTGGTCATAAACGGAACAACTGCAAAATCCGGCAGAGATTCAGCCAGCCTGCTTACCGCAATTTGTTCCGGATTTGACAATCCGCCGGAAGAATGCTCCACAGAACTTTCATCAGACACGCCATCTCCCGGATTTGGATTTGGCACAACCGAAGGCGGAGATGCCGCTTCGTGCAACTAGGTAAAATATTTCATCATTTCTTCGCTGGCTCCACTCTCCCGAGTGGAGTCGTTTTGTTTTTTTTGGATTAGAAATTCATTTATCGCATAGAAATTTGAATATAGACATTTTAGGAGTCTGACCGTAGAGACGCAATTAATCACGTCTCTACAGTCAGGCTCCTAGAATGCGCAATAGCGTATTGACAAAAAATAAAAACTGCTACTGTATTGAACAAACAATCTCAGAGCTATAAATGATAAACAGTTGCTTTGGAGCATTAAGGAGGATGAAAATTTTGAAACCTAATTTCAGGTATATAACTGCTGTGCCAAAAGAGATCATTGATAATCGTGATATAGATTTAATAATAAGTATAGCATTCAACATTAGGGGAAAAAGGCAAGACTCAGATATGTTTCGGCGATACAGTAGAATTCAATGAGCGTTATAACCCACAAAATATGACTTACTCGGCTTATCCAAACGAGGGTAGCAATGGTTACACTAGGCAAAATCTATGGTTTTCAATGTTTACCAGGAACATGAAAAATGAAGACTTTATGGAAATAGAAATAGAGATAGAAAAATAAAATTAATTTTGGGGGCAAAATATTATAAATTGCACCCTTCTTTTTTTTGACTTTTTTGCCTAAAAAAGATAAAATTATATTGTTAAACTATTTTTGATATAAAAATTTATTCTGAATGATTATTCTTGAAATCATAAAAGACTCCATGCTAATACACCCCAACCCCTCTCAAGAGGGGAATCGCCACAATGGAGCCAATTTAGCAATTCAACAATGTAACAATTTAATTTTATGATCAATCCAAACAAATTCACAACCAAATCGCAAGAAGCGATTGCTGCAGCACAAGCGATTGCTTCAGGCTATAACCAGCAACAAATTGACGCTACCCATCTTCTTTTCGCGCTTATCAAGCAAGAAGGTGGCGTTGTTCTGTCTGTTCTGAACAAACTTAACACCCAAATAAATTTTCTTGAATCTGAAATTGACGCGGAAATAAAAAAGATTCCAAAAATTGAGGCATCTTCTGGGGCAGCAGGACAAGTATATTTGACTCCATATCTCGGCCAAGTTCTTGAAAATTCAGAAAAAGAGACGGGCAAACTGAAAGATGATTTCATAAGCACGGAACATATTCTTCTTTCAATGACAGGAATAGACGGAACTGCGAAAGATTTGCTTAATAGGTTTGATGTAACTTATGAAAATATTTTGAAAGTTCTCGCGGAAGTGCGAGGATCGCAAAGAGTGACTGATACGGAGCCGGAAAGTAAGTTCCAGGTTCTTGAAAAATACGCGCAAAATCTCACGAAACTGGCGAAAGAAGAAAAGCTAGATCCTGTAATCGGAAGAGATGAAGAGATCAGAAGAGTGATGCAAGTTATTTCAAGAAGAACAAAAAATAATCCAGTTCTCATAGGCGAGGCTGGAACAGGAAAAACGGCGATCGTTGAAGGTCTTGCTCAAAGAATAGTCGCGGGAGATGTGCCAGAAACTTTGAAAAACAAAGATCTTGTCTCTCTTGATCTTGGTTCCCTGATAGCTGGAACGAAATTTCGAGGAGAATTTGAAGAAAGACTTAAGGCAGTTCTCAAAGAAATTGAACAATCTTCCGGAAAAGTTATACTTTTCATTGACGAACTGCACACTCTTGTCGGAGCAGGAGCAAGTGAAGGATCAATGGACGCTTCCAACATGCTTAAACCACTTCTTGCCAGAGGAAAACTGCACACCATAGGAGCAACAACTTTGAAAGAATATCAAAAATATATTGAAAAAGACGCGGCACTGGAAAGAAGATTTCAGCCAGTCTATGTTAATGAACCAAGCATAGAAGACACGATTTCAATCCTGCGAGGAATAAAAGAAAAATATGAAGTTCATCACGGAGTCCGAATTACCGATTCAGCTCTAGTGTCAGCCGCAACACTATCTTCCAGATATGTTTCTGATAGATTTCTTCCAGACAAAGCAGTTGATCTTGTGGATGAAGCCGCGTCAGCTCTTCGTATGGAAATTGACAGCATGCCAGTAGAACTGGATAAAGCAAAAAGAGAACTTAGACGATTTGAAATTGAAAAAAAAGCTCTCAAAAAAGAAAAGGATAGAGAATCCAAAGAAAGGCTCAAGGAACTTGAAAAGACGATCGCAGATTTGAAGGAAAAAAGCAAGGATTTGGAAATTCAATGGAAAAACGAAAAGGAAATAATTTCAAAAATAAGAAATTCAAAAAAAGAAATTGAAAAAATGAAACAAGAAGCCGAAATTTCTGAAAGAAACGCAGAATTGCAAAAAGTGGCAGAAATTAGATATGGCAAAATTCCAGAGCTGGAAAAGAAGATCAAAGACGAACAAAAAAGACTTATTAAAATTCAAGGCAGCCGACCGATACTCAAGGAGGAGGTTTCCGAAGAAGATATCGCAAAAGTCGTTTCTCGCTGGACTGGAATACCGGCAATAAAAATGATTCAAGAAGAATCAGAAAGACTCGCGCAAATGGAAGAAGATATCGCGAAAAGAGTTATCGGACAATCTGAAGCGATAAAGGTCGTCTCAAACGCCGTCAGAAGAAGCAGGGCGGGAATCGCGGAAGAAAACAAGCCCATCGGATCATTTATATTTATGGGACCGACGGGGGTTGGAAAAACAGAACTGGCAAAAGCGCTGGCAGAATTTATGTTCAATAGCGAAGAAGCTGTGATCAGGATTGATATGAGTGAATATATGGAACGCCACACTGTCTCCAGAATGATCGGCTCTCCTCCCGGCTATGTTGGCTTTGAAGAGGGCGGACAACTTACTGAAATTGTCCGAAGGAGACCATACTCAGTTATTCTTTTTGATGAAATTGAGAAAGCGCATCCTGAGATTTTTAATATTTTCTTGCAAATATTGGACAATGGGAGACTAACAGACGCAAAAGGAAGAATTGTTAATTTCAAAAATACAATTATTATAATGACATCTAATATAGGCAATGATGTTATTCAAGAATACTCATCGCTGGGGTTCGTGAACCGCAACAGTAAAAAAACCGTGAAAGAGAAAGAATTTGAAAATAAAATAAAAGCTGAATTAAAAAACCACTTCAAACCGGAATTCTTAAATAGAATTGATGAAATAGTTATTTTTCATTCACTTTCCGAAGCTGAAATAGCGCAAATCGTTGACCTTCAATTAAAAATCGTAGCCAAAAGACTTTTAAAGCAAAATATAAAAATTGAAGTTAGCGAAAAAGCAAAAAAGTTAATCGCAAAAAAAGGATACGAGCCATTATTTGGAGCAAGACCGCTTAAAAGAGTTATCCAAAACGAAATACTTGATGAACTTGCCTTGAAAATAATCGAAGAAAAGACAAAGGAAGGCGAGATTACCAAAATTGACGCCGACAAAAATAAAATTATATTTAAAAAATAAATTAGAGATTATGCTCTTTATTGAATATCTTGATATTAAACAACAAGATGTAAAAGGCGCCCCCACCAAGAGCATATATCGAAATTATTTAGCAATCAGCTTTCCACAATAAATGAAAATTAAAAAATATATTAAACTTGTCATTCCGTCTTTTGTTTTTTTTATAATGATGGAGTTTTTCTTTAAAAGCTTTGGGCTATCGTATGCCTCGCTGATTACTTTATTCTTAATTTCAGTCTTAAGCGCTTTCTGGATTACAAGATATCGATTCTTGCCAATTATATTGGTTACGCTTTGGACAACAGGAAGTGTTTTATTTCTAATAACACTAGATGAAAACGGTTTTCAACAATTATATATAGCAGCTTCTTCGTTTATATTCGCATTTGCGCTTATTGGCTTGTATAGATTTTTTATTCAGCAAGAAAAATGGATAAAAAAAGAAGAAATAAAGTTAAAAGTACTGGATTCCGGTTTTAATTTAAATCAAGCTATAATTCTAATTTCTATTTTTTTGATATCAAGCGGGATTTATAGCATATATACTGACCTTAATTTGCCGTTATGGATAATTTTAATAATAATTTTCGCTACTATATTTTTTTCAACCATATATCTTACAAGAATAAATTTTCTAAAAAGCAAAGCGCATGAATTTTATCTTGACTCCTCAAAAAATAAAACATTTGTTTTTTACTCTTTTCTATTTGGTCTTATTATAGTAGAATTAATTTGGGCAATAAGTTTTTGGCCCGCAAATCATTTAACAGTAGGAGCAATTGTTTTATCAATATATTATCCTTGCTGGAACATCTTAAGAGATTATCTTAGAAATAATCTTTCAAAAAAAGTTGTAACTTTAAATTCTCTTTTTTTTATAACCTTTTTATGCATAACTCTCTTAACGGGTAATTGGAAAATTTCGTAAAAATTAATAGCAAATAATAAAATAAATTATGAAAAACATAACTATAAAATCTCTAAGAGATAAACAAAAAGATAAAATTGAAACTGCGGAAGATTTTTTTAAAAAACCAAAAAACGAAATTGACGAAATAATAGAACAGCCATATAAACCAAGAAGGGTTAAAACAATTTTAAAAACAACATTCTTTGTAATTTTTGTCCTGATAGTGGGAGGCACTGGCGGAATTTTGATAGACCGGGCCATTCTTCCTTCATTGCTCGTAAAATATCCAGAACTTAATCATTATGAATTTCTTAAAAGAATAAACGAAAGAACGACCATAATAGAAAAAACTGAGGAGATCAGAATATCTGAAGATAGAGCCATTGTTAACGCCATTAAAAAAGTTTCTCCTTCCGTTATTGAAGTTCTGGAATTTTCAACAGAAAACGATAATCCTGCCTATAAAGGATCTGGAATTGTTCTAACAAGCGATGGCTTGATAATTACTTCAATAGAAAATATAACTCCAGAAAAGAATAATTCCGAAGAAAAAAACGCTGAGACCAATATCATTAAAATAAAACTTAAAAATGAAAAAGTTTATGACACGGAATTAATCAAAATTGATTTGTCTACAAATCTTGCAATTATTAAAATTGAAGAGACTGATTTGCCCGTTATCGCCCTAAGTTATTCCGAAAATTTAGAACTTGGAGAAAAAGTTGTCATAATAGACAATTCAGTAATAACAGACATTATTTCAAAATTTATTAATGATTATGATCCATCAGGAACAATAGGAGAAAATGACTCAATACCGGCAACTCAAAAAAGAATAAAAATTATAAACTCTCTAAAAAGCTCCTTTAACGGTTCACCTGTAATTAACACCAAAGGAGAGATCATCGGCATCAGCCAAAGCGGAAACTTGTTTATTCCAACAAACGAAGTACGAGATTTTATCAATAGCGCAATGAACAAAGATCTATAAAAATTAGAAACAAATTAATATTTAGACGTTGGCTCCATAGTCCCGATAGGGCTGTGGAGTCTTTTGTATTTTCACCTCTAATTTTCAAAATTTTTCTATTCCCCTCCCTGGGCGGACAGGTCTGTGTGGAGTTTTTTGTGTTTTCATAT
>JAGLOZ010000042.1 GCA_023137595.1 Minisyncoccota bacterium
TGCATATGCGGTTCCAGAAATCTACCTTTTATAATACTTTCTCTTCTGCTCCGCTCCAAAGAAATAATAAGGAGTATAAATTTCTTTCACCCAAATTTTTGATATAATTATAAATATAATAAGGAATATCAAAAACTTCGGATACCACCAACATTATTCGCAATTCCGCTCCATTGCGAATAACGCGCGCGGATACCTCCGCCGTCATGCTCCATTCCACTCCGCGGAACTTCGTATAACAGCGGATATCCAAAATTTCTTTCCGCAAACCCTTCGGGATTTGCTCCAAGAAACTTCGGATCATCCGCGCGCGTTATACGCAATTCAAAAAATATTTTTCTGAATAATAAGGAATTTTGATAGAGCCGAATGTTTTTTTTGGAGAGATAAGATCGGAAATGAAATTGATTTTTAGAGAATTTGATGATCGCATTAGATTATTTTTTATCAAATATATTCCTTTTTACAAACAAAATGAAAAAATACGACGCAATTATAATTGGTTCGGGTTTGGGCGGGTTAACTGCCGGGGCAATTTTGGCAAGAGAAGGCAAAAAAGTTTTGGTGTTGGAGAAGCACTATCAAGCTGGCGGGTTCGCGACGAGTTTTCAAAGAAAAGAGTTTAAATTTGATATCGCGCTTCATCAGACGGGCGGAATAGAAAAGACTTTCCACAAAGATATACTCCAAAAGTGCGGGATTTACGATGAATTAGAATTTGTAAAGCACAAATATCTTTATGAGGCGATCAATCCTGATTACGAACTTAGAGTCAAAAACGGAGATATAGAAGATCTGAAAAAGAAATTGATAGTGCAATTTCCCAAAGAAAAAAAAGGTATTCTTCTTTGGTTCTTTCTTCTATGGAAAATGGGGCGCGAATTTTATTGGTGGGATAAGGCAGCAGCATCCAGCAAAATATTTTTTGCGATATTTTTGTGCTTTGCTCCATTTTTTATTCCTCTTTTGATGGTTTCCCATAAAATTTCTTTGCAAAAAATACTCAATCTTTGCACAAAAAGTAAAAAGCTGCAGGAAGCGTTGATGCAGCTCAAGGGGTATTATGCGGATTCTTTGGATATAGCATATCAAATTCCTTTCATCGGCGGTTATGGCTATTATTTTGACGGAGGATATTATATAAAAAACGGCGGGCAGAATGTTACTCTCGCCTTGAAAGAAGTCATTGAAAAAAATGACGGCGAAGTTTTGAATAATTTGGAAGTAGAAAAGATTTTGACGGAAGACGGAAAAGCGATAGGAGTCAAAACAAAAAAACAATCCTATTATTGCGAAAAAATCATCGCTAGCGCTTCTCCTTTTATTGTTTATGAAAAATTATTGGCAGATTGGGCGGGAAGCAGGCAGGAATTGGAGAAGATAAACAAGATGGAGGTTGGGCCATCGCTATCTCAAATTTACATCGGACTTGATGCAAGTGTTGAAAAGATAAACAAAAGATTCGAAGACTCTTATTTGGTTTTTGTTAATGGCTTGAAAGATGATTTCTACAAAGATATAATTCTTGCTTTTCATTCAAATGTGGATACATCCGCGGCGCCGGAAGGAAAAACTGTTCTTTGCATAACTTTTTTGGATAATTACAAAAGATGGGATTTGCCAAAAGAAGAATACAAGAGGAAAAAAGATGAAGAGCTAAAAAAGATTTTCAGACTTTTGCAGGATTATTTGCCTGACTTAGAAAAATATGTTGAGGTAGTTGAATTTGGAACGCCTAAGACAATGGAGAGATATACCGGAAACAAATTTGGCGCTGTCTACGGTTTTTCGCAAAAAGTCGGACAAGCGGGGTTTGACAGATTTAAAAATCAAAGTCCTTTAGAAAATCTATACTTTGCTTCCGCTTGGACTCGTCCCTGCGGAGGATTTGAGGGAGCAATGAGAGCGGGGTATGAAGTTGCCAAATTAATATCGGAGAGTTTCAAAAAATGAAATTCATTTGCTTAAACTGTTCTTTTTTTTATTTCTCAAAACGAAAAAATTAAATGCGATAATATAAATAGCTTAAAAAAACTTTTTAAATTTTTCTGCTTCGTTTTATTTGCGTTCATCTACTTCGCATTAAATATGCGCCTTATTAGAAATAATTTTATGATTTTTAAAAAACGGTATTTTTATGTTATATAGAATATTTTATGACAAAGAAAATTCAATACAAATTCCAAGTTGAAAGAGATTTGATCTTGGATATTGCAAAATCAAAAAACATTGAATTCAGTTCGGCTGTAAAACACGCTTATACTTATTTTGAAACACCGAGCAAAAATGAGCGTTCTTTTGTTGTTTTGAGGATAAAAGTATCTGAGGGCAAACAAAAAATGGATATGAAAATTCGTGATAACGATACTGGTGAATGGCAACATTTTGAATTTGATATTGGTTCTGCGGAACAAGCGCAATTTATTCTTGAGCAAATCGGGTGCAAGCCAATTTTTACTTTTCATAAAAACCGCCAAACGTGGGTTGGAGATTTTATTCGTCTTGATCTTGATTCGACAAAAGAACTTGGAACATTTTTAGAAGTGAAATTCAATTCAGATGACCAGACAAAAGCCGAAAGGTTTTTGCAGGATTTAGGCGTTGATCCAAGCAAACATGACAAACGAAGCGTTATAGAAATATATCTTGAAAAGTATTAGTTGCAATTTTATATGGATGCGGACTTTTGAAAATATAATGCAACAACAGCTGATCGAAGTTCACCGCTTTGTGATATCGCATAACGATCTCTTAGTTTTTAAAAAAGACGATCGTGAATAATAATTTTACAATTATTTGCAATTCAAAATATTTTAATATATAATGATCGTATAATTTTTAATTGTATAAAAACAAAAGGAGGGATTAATCTATTGATGGTTGAAGCAGATGAAGTAGAAGAAAAAGAAATTAAGTCAATTTATGAAAAGGAATCTCACAAAAGATTAGTATTAGAATTATTGTATGGTAAATATCAGAAAACAAAAGAATATTTTAGTATCTCTGGATTAGCAAGAGAGTTAAAAATAGATATTTCTCCCATATCAAAAATAATAAATGATTTGCGAGAAAAAGAGATTATTGACTCAAGAAGCGCGGGAGGGAAAGAAAGCAAGGGAAGAAGAGGAGGTAGTATAAAAACATTGTATAGGCTAAATGAAAAGGCTTATAACATTATTAGAAATATTAAAACCGCTCATAAATAAGGCGGATTTTTTTTGATTATACAATGAAATCAAAAACACTATCATACTCCAGAGTATGATAGTGTTTTTGAAATATAAGACTTATGTGTTCCTTGTTATTTATTCTATTACAAATTTTATAATGGGGTGGGCCCGAGAAGATTCGAACTTCTGACCTCTACCGTGTCGAGGTAGCGCTCTAACCAACTGAGCTACGAGCCCGAAATTAACATATGACTTACAACTAATAACATATAACACTAATTTCAGTTTAAACATTATAGTATTTTTGTCAATTAAATTAAAAGTTATTTTTTGTAAAAAGAACAGCCCTTTTAATAAGGACTGTTCTTGAAAATACTTTAATAGCTTGGTTTAGTTCATATAAATATAACCTCTTATAACACGACTGTTGATAGGAATAACTCTGACGCTTCTTCTATTCCAGCCTACGTAGTTCATTTCAGAAATGGTAATGCTATTTCCGGTTACAGATTCAACAAGGGCTACATGTCCATACCATCTATGTTCTGTTGTAACAACGATCGATCCGACCACTGGAGTGTTGCCTGTTCTATATCCATAAGCTCTTGCATTCGCAAGCCATGATTTGGCATGTCCGCTCCACGGAACATATACTTTGCTAGCTACATAGTATGTACAGTGCCCATAGGCAAATCTGTGGCTTTTGAGAGGATTTACAAAGCCGGATGTTTTATATCTGGACGAAGAAAGAACTGTCCCGTTTGTTGTTCTTGGTGTAGGCGCTCTAAATATTATTGGAGCTTCCATCTCGCCATTAGGTATTATCAGTATTTTTCCTTCCGATCCTTCCTGAAAAACACCATCAGCGTTAAGGCTGTTATAAATTCTTATTTCTTCCATATCAGCTTCGTATTTTTTAGCAATGGCTTCTATAGTGTCTCCCGATTTGACTGTATGTTTTACTCCTGATACGGGCAAGATTTCCAATTTCTGGTCTGGTTTTATATAATTGCCAACTTTTAAATTGTTTGCCCAAAGAACGGTATAAGTTGAAATTCCAAAAGATGTGGCGATGGAGCTGGGCGTGTCTCCTGATCTTACTACATATTCTGTTATGCCATATTTAAGGTCGTCAGCAAGTGATTCATCATAATATATACCAGGAGCTAAAAGCGAGTTTCCTCCATGAAGGGTCCAAAAAGCAGGTCTTGATTCATTATTTTCTGTGCTTGAGCCGTTTGTTTCCTCGTCATTTTCTGAAAACATAATACTGGAATCAGCGCTGGCAATTTTGACTATAGGAATATGCTTGCTTTCATTATTTTGTATATTTTCTTCTTCTATGCTCTTTATAATTATAGTCTTATCATTACTGTTGCTAACTTTTTCGTCTAGCTGAGAAAATAAAACACTTCTATTTTGAAAATTGTCTTTAGATTCAGAGTTTATTACAGATACCGCAGTCAATAAAAAAATCACTGTAAATACAGTAACATAACTTCTAAAAAAAGAAAAAATCCTACAAAAAAGACTCATTTTATTTTTTTGAGCATTTTCAGCTAATCTTTTGTTATTTTCCAGATCGCTTATTATAATACTAATTGTTTTCTTTCCTTCAAACTTTATGTTTTATAATCCCCTTTTCTTCTAAAAAACGCCATTTCAAGCAAAAATCAAAGATTCATCAACAAAAAGTCTAAAAATTATAAAATTATAACCTACGTATGATAATTTACCATGCGTTAAAGATCATGTCAATAGCCTATAACTTATTCTATTATATGCCTAATGCATCGTTCTGTCAAGTTGATTTATTCGGATTTATAATTTTCCGCAGGATATAATTATCGATTATCAAATATAGAAATTGCTATGAAATTTGAAATATCTTGGAAAGGAGCCTTAATAATGTTGGTTTTTCAAGCGAGCTGAACAGGAGATAAAAGAAAAATAATAAAAAAGAGGGCTGAAGGCCCTGAGCTTACTATTGGGGAAAGAATGTTGCTAAATTCTTACCATTCTCACCATTTTTTATTTCGTTAAGTTCAAATCCATATTCTTCTGGTTCTATAACGTTTTCTGAATCACCAAATTGGATCATTCCATTGGCTGGCTCTGTTATTTTTGCTACTTGAATTCTGGCCAATATGGCGTTTCCGCGTATTTCTGCAAAAAGATATGGGATTTTGTTGAGCTCTTTCACGAACTTATTATGTTTCGTTTCTACGAAAGAAGATGCTATAGGTCTCCTTTTTTTTGTCACTTTTTTGCCTCCCTGCTTTTGTACATATTAATTCTAGTACTGATTTCTTTTTATCATAGTCTCCTGGAAATGTCAAAAAAAAACAATTCTACATAAATCTATATTTGCGTAAAGACGCGATTTATCGAGTCTCTATATCTAATTTAAAAGCATAGGAATTTGCATATCATGGAGTTCTGATACTGAATTAAATTCAACATAAACTCCCGTCAGGAAGAAAAATAGCAATTCTTTCGAAGCGGTTTGTATTCGTAAAACCTAAATAATACATTCTTTATTCATAATTCAATGTATATGTTATAATAGTTCTATGGCTGATATTTTAGAAAATTTAAATGAGAAACAAAAAGAGGCGGTCTTGACTACAGAGGGGCCTGTTTTGGTAATTGCCGGGCCCGGATCCGGGAAAACAAGAGTTTTGACCCATAGAATCGTTCATATCATAGCAAGCGAAAAAACAAAGCCGGAAAATATTCTTGCTGTCACATTTACGAACAAGGCCGCTCAAGAAATGAAAAACAGAGCGGTGGCTTTGCTTGATAGAATTTACTCTTCAAGTGACAAGGAAATGAAAGATAGAAAAAATCTGGATTCTTATTCGGTTTCTTTCGCTCTCAATTTCCCAACCATTTGCACTTTTCACAGTCTTTGCGTGAAAATTTTGCGAAAAGAAGCGGAAATCATTGGATATAAAAAAGATTTTATTATATTTGATGGCGATGATCAAAAAACTCTTGTAAAAAAAGTTATGAAGGAGCTTCAAATGAATGATGAACAGTCTAATCCGAAAGCCGTGCTTGCTGAAATTTCCAACGCAAAAAATGAACTCAAAACTCCCCAAGAATATGAGAACATAGTTGAGGGGTTTTTTCAGGAAAATGTAAGTAAAATCTATAATTTATATCAAAAAGAATTAAAAGAAAGCAACTCTTTTGATTTTGATGATCTTATTATGCAAACCGCTGCTCTTTTCTTAAATCATCCTAAAGTTCTAGAAAAATATCAGCAGAAATTCAAATATATAATGGCTGATGAATATCAGGATACAAATTATGCTCAATATAGGCTGATAAATCTTCTTAGTAAAAAACACAAGAATATTTTTGTTGTCGGCGATGATTGGCAAAGCATTTATAAGTGGCGCGGCGCGGATATAAAAAATATACTTGATTTTGAAAAAAACTATCTGGGGGCAAAAACTATTCTTCTTGAACAAAATTATAGGTCAACTCAGGAAATTTTAGATGTTTCTTATGGTATAATTTCAAAAAATATAAACAGAAAAGAAAAAAAACTTTTTAGCAGCAAGGGGGCTGGAGAGAGAATTGTTGTCTATGAGGCAGCGAACGAGAAGGGAGAGGCCGAGTTTATAGTTTCTGAAATTGCGAAATTGAATACTCAGAAGAACATAAAATTGAAAAATATAGCGGTTTTATACAGAACAAACGCTCAATCAAGATCAATTGAAGAGGCTTTTCTTCAATATAATGTTCCCTATCGGATCGTTGGCGGTATAAAATTCTATATGAGAAAAGAGATAAAAAACATCATAGCGTATTTTCGCTTTATCCAAAATCCAAATGATTTTCTGAGCTTTGAAAGAATTATAAATATTCCAAAAAGAGGAATAGGAAAGACCACTTTTGAAAAAGTCATCAATGTGGCGAAGAAAGAAAGAATAGGTGCGGTAGATGCGATCATAAACTATGATCATAAAAATATCACAAAAAAGAGAATGGAAAGTTTGGTAGAATTTACGAATATCGTAAAAAGATGCAGAAAGAAGATGTCCGAGGTAAAAATTAGCCAGTTCCTTGATTTTCTCTTAAAAGCTATAGATTATAAAGAATATATTTTAGACGGAACTGAAGAAGGAGAAGGCAGGTGGGAAAATGTTCAGGAACTTTTTTCTGCTATTGAAAAATATGATAAATTTTCAACAGAAGAAGCTGTGAAGTTATTTCTAGAAGAAGTTGCCCTGGCTACTGACTTGGATAATGTTGATGACGATCAAGAAACAGTAACCTTGATGACTTTGCATTCCGCGAAAGGATTGGAATATGACACGATTTTTATTATCGGACTTGAAGAAGGACTACTTCCTCACTCTATGAGCATGGAAAATCCTGCTGAAATGGAAGAGGAAAGGAGATTGTGCTATGTTGGAATAACAAGAGCGAAAAACAAAGTTCACCTTATATTTGCAAGAGTGAGAAGAATTTTCGGTTCAACTCAGGCGAATTATCCTTCAAGGTTTATCTCTGACATCCCCGAGCATCTGGTTGAACATAAATATCAGGGATATAGTTATTTGAGAGAAGAAGAGGATTGTGTTGAGGTGGATTAAAACATATTTTCTTGCTCAAACAATTATAGCCTCTTTGTGTGCG
>JAGLOZ010000043.1 GCA_023137595.1 Minisyncoccota bacterium
CGCACACAAAGAGGCTATAATTGTTAAGAGTCTTTTTGAAAACTGGAATTTATTATTTGGGTTTTTACGAAGCTTTTCTTGTTCAAGCCAAGATCGTGAAACTCTAAAGGAATAAATTTTGAATAATTGGTTTTTCAGACAAGACTTAAAAAAACTTTGTGCTATTTATAAATTTCAAAACATGTTAAATAAAGAAGAGATAAATAAGATATTAAAAAAAGAAGATCTCAAAATTCTTAAAAGTTTGGGACAGAATTTTTTGATTGACAAAACGGTTCTTGATAAAATTGTTGAAGTTTCTGATTTGAACAAGAAAGATGTTGTTTTTGAAATTGGTCCGGGATTTGGAACTTTAACGGAAGAGCTTTCAAAGAAGTGCGGGAAAGTCGTTGCAATTGAGAAAGACAGAAAATTGGCGGAATTGCTGAAAAGTCGCTGGCTCCATAGTCCCGATAGGGTTGTGGAGCCTTTTGTGCAAAACGGCTCCACAGCCCTAAAAGGACTATGGAGCCAGCGCGTAAAAAATACTGTGGTTATAAATGATGACATTCTAAGAGTTGATCTAAATGAATTTATAAACAATTATTCTTCTGACGGAAAATATAAACTTGTTTCCAATATTCCCTATTACATAACCTCGCCCATAATAAAGCTGTTTCTAGAAAGCGATGTTAAGCCGGAGCTTATAGTTTTGCTTGTGCAAAAAGAGGTTGCAGAAAGAATTTGCGCTAAACCCGGAAAGCTAAGTATTCTTGCTCTTAGCGTGCAAGTTTATGGCGAGCCGGAAATAGCTGGTTTTGTTGATAGATCCTCATTTTATCCTGAACCGAAAGTTGATTCAGCGATTTTGAAAATAAAAAATATCAGTAGAGACGCGATTATGGGTAAAGACGCGATAAATCGCGTTTCTACGAAAGATTTATTTAGAATTATAAAAATAGGCTTTTCATCAAAACGTAAGAAATTAGCAAATAATCTTTCCGCGGGCTTGCATATCAGCAGAACGCAGAGTGAGGAGCTCCTTTCGGAAGCGGGAATAAGTTCAAACGCTCGCGCGCAGGAATTAGGATTGGAAGATTGGAGGAAGCTGACGGAAATGATTTTGCGCAGTTAGAGACGCGATTTATCGCGTCTTGAATGCGGGATAAATCATTTTGTAGAAACTACACGCTTTTAGACGCGATAAATCGTGTTTCTACGGATGAAATAGAAATAGAATTTAAGGACGAGAAACTATGAAATGGGGTTGACAAACTCTGTTTTTTTGTGTAGAATTTAGAGTTCTAATGATGAGAAATTCTGCCTAAAAAGAATCGTCATTAGTTGGGATTCATTCATCTTATTCATTTTAGGGCAAACGGATGAGTTCGCCGGTAATTCGGCAATTGTATTGATCATTGACAACTAAATAGTTTGTCGCAGTGAAATATTTGAACTGAGACAGGCAAGAAATAAAAATAAAAATAAACGGAGAGTGAACAATTATGGAAGGAAGAAATAAAGATTTTTTTAGCAGAGACACTTCCTCAACGGCGAGGGAGAAAGAGGTTAAGGGAAGGAGAGATAGAAGCAGTGCAAGCGGTTTAGAAGAAAATTCGTCATTGGAATTATCTTCAAAAATTAAAAATTTTATTCTGATTGCTGGATTTTGCTTGCTTTTCTGTCTAATGTTTTTTGTGAGTATGCCAGTTTTTAAATGGGTTATATTTGCGGTGCTAGCTTTGTACATTTTATCTGGTGATAGCGCAAAAGAAGTTATAACAAAATTAGAAACAATGGGAAGTCACAAAGGGAAACTTAATATTTTGGAACAAGCCATTTTGTTTACAAATTTTATTGGAATACTTCTTGGACTTAAGATTTCAAGATTCGCAACCTCTTTGTTCGCGATTTTGTTTCTAATAATGGCGGGTATAACAGGAAAGGTTATAGGTTTGATATTGTTGGCAATATTTTTAGTCAGTCTGGCTTTGGCTATTTGGATATATCTCAAAAAAAATATTGTAACAATAAAAGCTGGTGATAAAGGTCCTGTCGAAGTTGGGTTGCTAAGAGTAATGAAGAAAAGGATTCCCGTTGTTTTTGGGGAAGGCGATGCATTGACATTTCCTCCATTTATAACTATTGATCCAATTGATGTAAGTGGAAGAACATTAGACATTGATCCAGTTGAAATAATTTCAAAAGACGGAGTTACTGGGATTTTTAAAAATGTATCTGCAATATGGTCTCCGGATGATGATCCGTTTGAATTGATGAATTTTATAAATTTCAATGGTGAAATAAATATTCATGATGCATTGGAGGACTTGATTCCGAGTCTTCTTGCGGATTTTGCCAAATTATGTGAAATGGAGGCATTGCGGATTACTTCATCGGCTGATATAGAAAGATTTGTCTTGAGCAAATTAACGGGAGTAAAAAAAGACTTGATAGAAGCCGAGAAAAGGAAACCGGGCAATCAAAGGGGAATTCCTGTCGTTGATCTTTTTGGAGCTTTAATTAAAAAGATAACAACAGGAAAATTAGAGCCCTCTAAAGAATATCTGGAGGCTATAGAAAGAGCAGCAGAAGAAATTCCACAGAGGAGAGAACAGAAGTTTGATATGGAAACTTTGCGAATTTTGATAAACACGGTAAAAGGAAGATCAGAAGACGCTGAAGTTCCTGATAATGAAATTGATTCTCTGATGACAGTTCTTAAGGTTTATGAAAAAAGTCCAGAAGACCTGGGAACGCAAGTTCTGCATGCAAGAATAGCAAATATATTTGAACCGCAGTTTGTTGAAAAAATGGTAGACAAACTAATAAGCAGCTTATCAAAGCGGTGATCAAATTGGATGTCATCGTAAAGATACTTGTTGGCCTGCTTGCCGGACTTGTCTTTCTTTTGTTTTGGGCATTAGGAGGAGTTAATCTTGGCGGATGGACAATTGTAATTTTTTTAGCGATATTTTTGCTTGCAATTGCTTATTTCTTCATAAAGAACGGAATTAGCCTTTACTGGGTGGCGGGGATAATCGTTCTTATTCTGGTCATTGGTCTTTTTTCTGGTTTTATTAAAACCGATCTTTGGGACAGTAAGGAAGAGGGCAAAGTAATCGGACAAGATCTTTTCATAATTTCTTATTCCGAAGGCGATGCCAAGCGCCACAGAGGACTAGACGGAGTGAAAATTGAAGGAGGGGAAAAGCCAAGTTATTCTCGGCTTGTCATTTACAGAGACTCATATTCCAAAATCTCTTTTGACTACAAGGGAGATCCAGAGGCATATTTTAATGTGAGCGTCTGGGAATTGGATTCACATCCGAATGATGTGTATGAGTATGGAGCTGTGAATTTTTCAGCCGAAAAAGAATATGTGGAAACACACAATCAAGGAGGAAACAATAAGAAAATAGGTATAATAATAGAAATGTTCGTGCCTTCGGGTGCGACAGCTGAGATAAAGAATTTCAAAGTGGTGAGCGCGTAGAAATGTGCTCGCCTTTTTTTATTTGGTTGATGATAAATAAATTATACCCGCGCCCATAGAGACGCAGCACTGCTGCGTCTCTACGCGAATGAGGATATTCAAATTTAACGGTTTGGCGTGAATTCGAGCTGAAGTCCTTGCTCCATTTATTTATTTTGCCTTTGTTTCGTTTTGTGATATAATAAAGTCAAAATCAGCGGTTTTTGGGCGATCAAAAATCTGTTGATAATTTGGTTTTATTTTTACTTTTTTCAAAAAAATATGAGCGAGAAATTTAAAAGTTTTATAAATAATTTTTCAAAGTTTTTTCAAAGAAATAAAAAGTTTAGCAAGAGATCTTTTCTTGTGATCGCGACCGTTGTTTTTTTTGTCGCTGTGAGCGTGAGCGTGCCTGTTCATCAGGCGCATGCAGGCTTGGGGGCAGATGCAATTGCTAAAGGATTTGAAATTTTCATAGAAAAAGCATCAGAAGGCGGCGAGATTCTTTTGAATATTATATACGCAGTTTTGTTTCTTATCTTAAATCTTTTTCTTGACTTGTCCATTATTTTGGTCAAATTTGGGGCTTGGCTGATTGACGCTGTTACGGAGCCAGTGTTGTATGTTGGTAATCCCACAGCCGTTCCTCCTATTCCGGGAGTTTTGACATCTTCAACCGTTGATATCGGATGGAAAACGGTCAGAGATGTATGCAACATTTTCTATTTATTTTTCCTGCTTATTATAGCGTTTGGCACAATATTGCGAAGCAGCACTTTCAACGCAAAAAATCTTCTTCCCAAACTTGTAATTTCGCTGTTTTTGATAAATTTTAGCGCTGTGATCGCGAAACTTGTCATTGATTTTGGACAAGTTTTTATGTATGAGATAATGAGTTGGATGGGTTCCTTCACAGCGGGAGCAGGAAGCCTGACTTCAATTGTAGACCAATTTAGCGATCAGCTTAACAACTTTGGATCAAAGCCTTCTTTTGAAAAAGTTGTACAGGTAACTTTTGCTCTGGTGTATTCTTTGATCCTAGGGTTTGTATACATCATGCTAGCGATGTTTCTTCTTGTTCGTTTGGTCGCGTTCGTGCTTTTGATAATTCTTTCTCCCATCGCGTTTTTGAGCATAGTGCTTCCTTCAATGGCAAAATATACAAGCAGATGGTGGAGCGAGCTGATAAAATATACTATTTTCGGGCCTATATTTTGGTTTTTTATTTATTTGTCCGCGACGATGGCAAATGAACTGATCACTAATTATGCGCCGGACATGACGACCGCAGTCGGTTTTGGTATAATTGAAACTATTGTGGTTTTGATCTTTCCGCATATGATCGCGCTTATAATGCTCTTGGCTGTTATTCCTGTAACTCAAGAGCTTGGAATGGCTGGTTCCAACAAGATCATCGGGGGAGCCGGTGGAATTGGAAAAGTTGCCATGGGAACATACGCGGGAGTTAAATTGGCCGGAGGATTGGGAAGAAGGGCGGGAGGAGAAGTTTCAAAAAGATCTGACACTGTTTCTAAAAAAGTTGAGGGGACAAAGCAATGGGGTTATGATAAAATGGGTAAAATTCCCGGTATGCAGGGAGCTGCCTTAAAAGGCAAGGCGGGAATTGAAAAGAGACGAGAAGACAGGCTCAAAAAGATGGAAATGGATTTTGGAGATCTCAAGAGCATAGACTTGAAGCTGCTTAAAGGCAAGGCAGATAGCAAATTGGGAACTACGGATGACAAGGCCTTGCTTCTGAAAGCCGCCGCGGCGCAGGGCAAGCTGGGTGATCCAATGTATGAAGACTATATGAAGGGCGCGGAATCATCTATGAGCGAGAAAGAACTTAATGAAATTACTGACAAAAATTTGAATATGGCATTGCAAACAAGTAGCGGAGAAGAAAGAATGAAGGAAATGGAAAGCGGTGATGATGGTGTAAATAAATTGTCAAAAGAAGCGAAACAAAGGATAAAAGATAAAGGGAATACGAAGGAAGCTTACCAAGAAGAATATTTGCGAGAAAGAATGGCTGATATCGTGAAAGATGGAAAAGCGCATGAAGTTCAGGATCTTGATAACGAAATGTCGGCTAAGGTCTGGCATGAAAGCCAGGACAGCGACCAGAGAAAATCCAGCTTCAGTAGGATGAACAAAGAAGATAGAGAAAAATTGTCTGATGGATATCTTAAAAACATACAAGACATTAAAGGAAGCGATGAACAGCAATCGGCAATTAGACAAGACAATAAGGAATTTAGCTCCAATGCCGCCAAGCTCGGCAAAGGACTGGAAGAATCATTCGCTTGGGGTGGAGATAGAGCAGGAGAAGAAATTAAAGAAGCATTTAGTGATTTCAGTCATAAAGATGTTGCTAAAATGTCTTCGGGCGATCTTGATAAATATGGACATAATGCTACTAAAAATCAAATTACAGGACTTGAAAAGGCAGGCGAATATAAAACAGTAAGAAAGATCAGAGAGTCCAAGAGAATAAATGACCCCGAAGGATTTGATCGAGATAGTAATAGACCCACAAATCCAACAGATGGAGAGTCGGGTGGAGAATCAGGCGGTGGGTCAGGTGGAGCGTCGGGTGGAGCGTCAAGCGGAAAATCAGGTAAGGATAAAAACAATTACGATCATTCATATGGTTTTGCTTCTAGCAAACCTAAGCAGTCTATTTCAGAAAATAAACCAGTTTTAGGCCAGAGCGTGCTAGAGAATCAAGGGACCGTTGAAGCATTACAAAAATTAGCGAAAAAAGAAGGTTTTGAGGAAGGGATAGATGTTTCTGAAGAGAATCATGGGATTAGCGTGGGCTCTGCTGGATTCTCAGGAAGTTCATCATCAGGAGACAGCGAAGGAAAAATGGACAAAGTTCACTTCAGCCCAAATGTTATTGAGAACACAAAAGAATTATTTGAGACTGATCAGGAATTTGGTGAAAAAGGAATGGAGAGACTTATAAAACATGAAAAAATGCATACGGAGGGACCAGCTTTAGAAATGATAGAAAAAGAAGAAAAAGAATTAGAAAAATATTCTAAGCAAGAAGGGGTTTCTCCTAAAGATATTAAAAAGAAAAAAAAGGAGCTTCATGAAAAATATCACGAAGGAGGAGAAAGTGGCGCTGGCGGTGAAATGCACGCGCAAGTTCAATTGGCAAATGAAGTTTATGAAGATAAGGAAAAATTTATAAAAGATGAGGCTACGACGCATGTTACGGCTGATGCTGTTTATGAAGGAATGGATAAGATAGGTAAAATAAAATATGGTTCTGAAAATCCAGGCTTACATAGAACTCATTCTGCTTTTATTGATGATAAAGTTAAAGATGAAATTACCGAACGAATGGAGGAAATGCGTCAAAGTTTGGTGGCGAAGCATAAAGCGAAAAAGGACGCAGAAGCGGGAGGTGATGAGACGAGTGTTGGGGGCATGGATGATTTTATGACAGGGTCAGGGAAAGGTAATGCGGAAGCTAAAACAGAGCCACAAAGCAAAAGAACAAAAGCCAAAAAAGCGATAGATTCATATAAAGGGTATGCAAGAACTACTTCTCCAGGAAATGTAAAGAAAAAAGTTGTAGATACATATAATGAAAAAATGCCACCCGTGGAAGCTGCGATGGGTAAAGCAGAAATAGCGGGATTAGATCTTGTTGGCAAGTTTAGACCAACAGTAAGAGCGGCCAATAAGGTTGTTATTCCTATACTTGATGAAGGAGTAAAGGCAAATGAAGAAAAAATGGCTGGAGCGAAAATTTCCAATAAAGAAATGAGAGAGCGAATGGCTAAAAGACTGAAAACAGAAGTAAAATCAACTGTGTCAAAAAATGCTGGTGAGGGTGCAAAGGCAGCCGGTGATGGAGCTGGCGCGGCGCTGAAAGAATTTGGGAAGAAAAAGAGAGGAAAAGTGGGAGCTGCTGCGACGGTGGTTGGTACGCTTGTGGAAAATAAAAAATTTCAAGAAATAGCTTCTGAAGAAGCGAAGAAATGGGCGGATCAAGAGGAAAGAAAAGAACGGACTGCCAATAAGCAATCTGATATAAAACCAAGCGCAAAACCAAAGGCAGGAACAACAAAAACACCGCCTACAAAACCTAAAAGTAACAAGTAACTTCAAGACCGTTTCAAAATTGACGATGTAAAAAAGAGATTTGATAGATTTAAGGCAAGTAATGAGAGCGCGAATGATATTAATATAGGAATAAAATAAGATTAAATCGCGCAGGAACTTGATAGTTCTAATAAAATGAAATAAACTGGATCCCAGACATTTTTTCTGAAGTTTATGCCGATGAAAATCAGCGTTATCTCTTCAGAAAAAATTCTAGGACGACAAAAAGCGAGGAAATTCTTAATTTAACAAAATTATAATATGCGAATAGAAATTTTAGATAAAATTAGAAAAAACGCTCCTGAATTTGTGTGGGATGGTCTAAGTGAGGATTATGCAACGGATGCGATAATTAAAATCAGAGAAACTTATAAATTTGAACAAAGACATGTTGATATGATGACTGATATTATCGGACTGTTGGCTCTAAAAGAAATAAATCTGGAACAAGCAAAAGATAACATTCAGAGCAAGTTTGAACTTGACGAAAGATCTGCCAAAGAAGTTTCTTTGATAATTCTTACCGAGATATTTTATCCCATCAAAGACTACTTTCCCGGGATTGAAGACGAAATTTTGAAGCTGGGCGGAAAAATTCCAAAGGAAAAGCCGAAGAAGCTGACGGAACAGCTTTTGAAGAGAGAGGAAGAAATGGAAAAGATGAAGGAGCGGGAAGAAGAGGAAAAGAGAGAAAGAATGGCGGATACGATTATTTCGAAGCCGATTGAAGAGCTTGTGAAAGAGTTTCCTGTTGTCGGAGAATATCAGATCGGGAGCCAGAAAGCGATAGAGCTGAAAAGCATGCCGGTTCCAATGAAGCCGCTCATAAAATTTTGGCTGAAAGATTACAAGGAAAAAATGGGATATTATCAGCATTCCAATCTTGAACGCGTTCAATATGTATATCGCGACAAAAATACGAAAAACATGAACGAAGAAGAGAGAAGGCAATTGAATTTAATCCTGAAATCTGTAGACGAGGGAATTCCACTTCCCTATTCCACAAGGATGAAGAAGATAGATTTTTCGAAAACAAATGAGGAATAAATATTTTAATTTGGTGCTTTAATAATAAGATTCCTAAAACTTGCAGCAAGTAAGTTTAAAAATTAAAAATTTAATCATTATTTATAAAATTACAAAATTTAAAAATTAATCCATGCAATACTCTGTTCCACAATTTTTAGACGTAGAAGATAAAGTAGTCGGTCCGTTTACGGGCAAGCAGGCGCTTTTTATGATCATTGGATTCGGGGTTTTGCTCATCTCGTTTACTTTTTTCCGCATTTCCTTTTTTATTGTTATTGCTATCCCTACGATAATACTTACTCTGGCTTTTGCTTTTTGGAAGCCAAAAGGATTTACAGTTTCAAGATGGATGACAAATATAATAAATTATTATACCACTCCGCATTTTTATGTTTGGAGAAGAGAGCCTGATTCAAAAATGTTTAAGCAAACTCAAAGAAAACAATCGTCTAAAGAGGTTCAAGCAATTCCGATATCAAAAAACAGAATAAAGGAATTGGCATGGCTGCTTGATACGAGTACTTCCGTTAGCATGTCGTATGAAGCAAAAGCAAGACCAAAGGAGAAAATATAATTCTATTGTTCCATTGCTATATTGTTCTATTGTTAATATTGCCAGAATATGGAAAAGAAATTTTTAAAACTAAATGATTTAGACGCATATAAAATATCTTTTCATCTGTCAAATTATATTTGGGATATAATAATAAATTGGGACTATTTTGCGAAAGATACCGTTGGCAAACAATTCGTAAGATCAATTGATTCAATTTCAGCCAATATTGCCGAAGGATTTGGAAGATATAACAAAAAGGATAAAATAAAATTCTACAGATATAGCTTTGGTTCATTAAAGGAATCTTTAGATTGGAATGAAAAAGCAAAAATTAGAAAACTTCTCACAGAAGAACAATACAATCATATTTTAGAAGAATTACAAAGATTACCCAAAGAGCTTAACTGGCTCATAAAATTCACTAACGAAAAATTAACAATATAGCGATAGAACAATACAACAATTTAACAATATAACAATAGAATTTATGTCCACTCCGGAAAAACAAAATAAAAAAGGTCTAAGCACTCAAAAGTATCTTGAAATTGCTGAGATAAAAGACGGCATTGTCCTTATGAAAAATGGAAGCATGAAGGCTGTCTTAATGGTTTCGTCAATAAATTTTGCTCTCAAGTCTATAGACGAGCAAGACGCTATAATTTATCATTATCAAAGTTTTCTGAATTCTCTTGATTTTACAATACAAATAGTGATAAACTCAAGGCAATTAAACCTTGATAATTATTTGCAAGTTTTGAAAGAACAGGAGAAAAAGCAGAGGAATGAGCTTCTTCGCATGCAAACTTCAAGTTATATAGAATATATTCAGGGATTGGTCAAAATGGCTAATATTGTAAGCAAGACATTCTATATCGTTGTTCCGTTCTCAGCATCAGACGCGAAAGGAGGAGCTTTATTGGCTTTAAAGGGAAAGATAAAAACTTCAAACTTAATTTCAAGTCGAGCGACTTTTGAAAAGTATAAGGACCAGTTATTTCAAAGGGTAGATCACGTAATAGAAAATTTATCCGGAACCGGGCTCCGAATGACGATGCTTAACACGCAAGAATTAATTGAACTCTATTATAGCTTGTATAATCCTGAAATTTCTGAGAAGAAAGGACTTGCGGATATGGCCGATCTTGATTTGGCTAGATAAGATGTAATTTCCAATTCTCAATTTCCAATTACTGAATTTCCAAACGCTATTGTCATTGCGAGAAATGAAACGGAGCGATAGCGAAGTGAAATGATACCGCACCAAGCACGGCACAAGCTCCGCAATCCCGAGATTAGTATCGTATAATATTATATTACGGTTTAATGTTCGTAGTTTCGGGATTGCTGCGTTGGCTTTTCTCTCACTTCACTTGTTCAGCCTCCTCGCAATGACAATTTGAAAATTGAAGATTTAATCATTATTTACAAAATTTAAAAATTTAAAAATTATAAAATATGTCTTTCTTGAACAAACTATCATCAAAAAAAAGCAAAACAGTAAAGTCGCAAGGGTCTTCTGAAAAAGCGACTCTTTTGGAGTCTGAAAAAATATACCAAAAAGGACTTGCAACTGTAAAAGATATTATCGCTCCTGCCGCTTTTAAAATTGAAAGCGACCATATAATGATCAACAAAAAACTTGCTTCCATCGTGTTTGTATATGCTTATCCGAGATTTCTTCAGACAAATTGGTTTTCTCCAATTATAAATCTTGATACTACTTTTGATGTTGCTATGTTTATCCATCCGCAAAATACCGCTGAAATATTAAAAACTCTTCGTAGAACTGTTACGCAGATTCAGTCGCAAATGTCAATGAACGAAGAAAAGGGAATAGTTCGAGATCCGATTCTGGAAACTGCGTATCAGGATATAGAAGGGCTTAGAGATGATCTTCAACAGGGTATTGAGCATTTCTTCCAATTTGGTCTTTACATAACAATATACGCGGATACAAAAGAACAACTAAAGAAAATTGAAACTCAAATAGAATCAACTTTGGAGGCAAAGCTTATTTATATGAAACCTGCCATTATGCAAATGGAAGAAGGCTTCAATTCAACATTGCCGCTTGGAAGCGATAAATTGATGATAGGCAATAATATGAATACTTCTCCACTGTCAACTACATTTCCTTTTGTTTCAAGCGATCTAACCTCTAACCAAGGAATATTGTATGGAATTAACAGGCATAATAATAGTTTGATCTTATTTGATAGATTTTCAATGGAAAACGCGAATATGGTTATTTTTGCCAAATCTGGCGCTGGAAAAAGTTATGCCGTAAAACTTGAAATTCTGAGAAGCTTGATGATGGAAGCCGATGTTATAGTCGTTGATCCTGAAGATGAATATAGGCATCTTTGCGAAACAGTTGGAGGATCTTTTATGAGAATTGCCCTGTCTTCAAAACATCATATAAATCCTTTTGATCTGCCGACAGCGATTGGAGATGAAACGGCGGCTGATGTTTTGCGAAAAGCAATCGCTGATATCGCGGGGCTTATCAAAGTTATGCTTGGAAAGATCTCTGCTGATGAAGATTCTATTTTGGACAAAGCAATCGCGGAAACTTATGCTATCAAAGACATAACTCCTGAAGCTGATTTTACCGATCTTGAACCTCCTGTAATGGGTGATTTGCAGACGGTGCTGGAAAATATGAAGGGAGCAGAAAGTCTTTCTACCAGAATCAAAAAATATACCGAAGGGACATTTGCCGGATTTTTAAATCATAAAACGAATATCAGCATTGATACCGGAATGGTTGTTTTTAATATCCGCGATATGGAAGAAGAATTGCGTCCAGTGGCCATGTATCTGGTTCTGCATTATATTTGGACATTGATAAGGTCAAAAATGAAAAAAAGAGTAATGGTTGTTGATGAGGCGTGGGTTATGATGCAACATGAAGACGCGGCTTCTTTCCTTTTCGGCATCGCGAAAAGATGCAGGAAATATTTTTTAGGCTTGACTACGATCACTCAGGATGTAACTGATTTTATGACTTCAAAATATGGCAAGCCGATCGTTACAAATTCATCAATTCAGCTCTTGCTCAAACAGTCTACGGCGGCTATCAAGGTCATAGTTGATACATTTTATCTTACTGATGAAGAGAAATTCTTGCTTCTAGAAAGCAATATCGGAGAAGGAATTTTCTTTGCCGGTTCAAAGCGCGCCGCGATAAGAATCGTCGCATCTTACTCCGAAGATCAAATTATAACTTCTGATCCGGAACAGCTTCTTGAGATCAAAAAAGCAAAAGAAGAGATCAAAGAGATGGCATAGGGATTAGAATCTTGAACTTTTTTAAATCCCATCCTTTTAAAGGAGGGGCAGGGGGTGGTTATTGAAGTCTCGTAGAACTGTAATCTAAAATAAAAAATTTGAAAGATTCTTCTAATTTTTATTTTATATTATAACTCTGTTCGCATTCAAAAACCCCCTCTAACTCCCCCCTGTCAAGGGGAGAATAAAATGTGCATAAGCCTATTTATATATGAATTCTGATTTTAGAAAAACCGGAAACAGTAAAAATGGAGCCGTGAATTCTTCGCAATCTTCATCTTTTCAAGATGTGCCGGAAGAAACGATCAAACAGATAAAAGATAAAATAGAAAAAAAATTAGGACCAGATCTGAAAGAAAAAATTGAAAGCGGAATTGAAAAAGAAGTTGGAGAAAAGGGAGCAAACGAAATATTGCCAGCGCGAGAGAGCAGAGGAGAACAGACGGATAGAATTAGGGAAGAAGCGAAAAGTGAAGCAGAAAAAAATAAATACACAAAGAGTGATCCTCTTTCTAAAAATTTAAGAAGACCGGAAGAGAGCAGAAATTCATCAATTGATTCAGAGAAAAGCAGAAACTTATCAATTGATAGCAAGAGGCAAAAAAAAATAGACAAACATACGGAAGAAGCGAAACGCGAGGCGCAAAAAGAAATAAAAAAAGCGTCAAAGCAAGTTAAAAGCGTTAAAGCTAAAATAGCGCTTAGGATAGCGGGAGATCATTTTGACAAGATCGCCCTTGCTATAGCTCAGAAGATGTCAAAAGAAGCAAACAGAGGAGGTCTCCATTCCGTAATGCCGATAGCGATTACTTATTTTATTGCTATTGGTAAAGATATACTTGATGTTTTTATTAATCTTCTTGATCTTACGGGGATTGGCGTTGTTGTAGTGATTGTGGTAACGGCTATTATCGGTGGAATTTTCGCTATAATATTGGCTGTATTCTGGATATCGATCGGAGGAGAGTGGAAAGGCGGAATTCTAAAAAAGAAGTTTCTGAAGATGATACTTAAAAGATATGGCTTGAGGATCGTTGTTGTGGTCATTATCGGAGATTCTGTCGCGGTATTTAATATACTTCCGTTGATGCTTATTTTCAATATTTGGGCTCATTTTGATTTTGTAAAAGATGTGAGAAAATCAAAAGTTAAATTCAAGAGTTTTATGGAGGAATATGCAAGTAAAAAAAGAATAAATAAATCTATCGCTAAAAGGTATATATCAAAAATTCAGCAAGAATAGTTTCAAATAATTTAAAATTAATTTAAATAATATGAACACAAAAAAAATAGCCGTTATGGCAAGTTTTATTACGGCATTGGCTTACGCGGATTTTGTTAGCGCCGCGAACTGGACTCCTTTAGTCAGAATTCCCGGTCTTCCCGCTACGGGACATGTGGATCTTTCTATGTATCTGGTTGGATTATATAATTTTCTGCTCAGCATCGTGGGAATTGTAGCGGTTATGATGCTGATTATAGGAGGAATGAGATATATAACCGCCGCCGGGAATGCCGCCGCGATAAGCGACGCGAAGGACATAGTTTCTAACGCAATAATCGGGTTGCTTCTCGCTCTTCTTTCCTGGGTTTTCATTGCCACCATAAATCCGGATGTGCTTTATATAAAGCAGCCCGGATCCGGTTTTAATACTACTGATGTTCACGGATCTTGCCATAAGTCCTTTGATCCCATAGCCGGCACTTGTATTTGTATAGATGGTGTTCCCGCTGTCAATGTCGCTCTCGGTTACCCTCCATATCCAGACCCTATGGCTTGCAATGATGATTGTTATGACCTGGATCATTGTATATTGCCTGATCCCCACCCTTGCATAGCGCCAGGATCCCCGAATGATTTCACGGACCTGACTTTTTTAAAGGAAAGTACTTACAATAAAAGATGTAAGTGCATAGACAGCAGCGGCCCCGACGACTATGTTGAGCCAGATTGGGCGGCAATTGATGCCATGCCCGGAACACAAACTTGCAATGACGTTTGCAGCGACCCGGCGCTTGCCGTGGATGTTAAATATCATGGGATTTCTTTTGACATAACAATAGGAGAAACTCTTATTGTAAATGAAGATTCTGTGTCGGTAACTGATCAAGCTCTTCATAGCGGAAATGATATATATTTTGATCTTACAAACGTGAAAGATTGCAAAAATGATTTAGTTGGCAGAGCAGTTCTATTTGAAAATGGGCAAATTGATCCTGGTATAGCTTTATGGTTTGCAATAGATAGGTGTTGTGAAAAAGCTACTGCTTGTGGAGGTTGGGCATCTCTTTGCTCGGCTGGAAATATAGCCCTAGGAATAAGTGATTTTTGTAATAATGTAACTCTTGTTGAAAATCCATTATTCAAAGAAAATCCTGATAAGGTTTATTATATTCGTAAATATTCGTATGCGGCACCAGGTCCATATACTATTTGGGTAGGGATAACATCTGATGGGCTGGCTGGTTGCCGAGAGGATCAATTTCTTTTAGATATAGAAATTTTGCCGTAAAAAAAGAGGAATGCGTAAACATTCCTAACTAATTATTTTTTTTGCGCCGATCACGATGTCGACTCTTTTCATTTCATCTCTTGAAAAAAATTGCGCAAACGATTCTTCGTATAAGATCATTTCTATGTTAATTTTTTTCCCTGGCGGAATGCTGATTCTGGTTTCTTTAACCGATTCCCCATTAAAAAATGCTTCAAGAGTCATTCCTGAATCATCTTCCTTTAGGAACAAAACGCCTTTTATTTCATTAATGACTACAGTGTAATCAGTGCAAACACAAAAGGTCATTTTATCTGTTCCAACTCTCCTCACATTTGAGATATAAAAAGAAGTTCTGTCTTCGTCGCTGCTAAGCTTGGCAGATGAGGGTATTGATACGCTAATACCATCAACAAAAACTGTTTCTCCTGCTTTTATCGTTATGCCTTCGTTGTCATTTATGTTTGACACTCCCGACTCAATTGCGGTCTTTCCTAGATATACTTCGGTGATCACTTCCGTCTCTTTGTTATTCTCGGTCCCAGTATTAGTACTATTTTCAACCAGCTGATTCAATTTGCTTTCACTGCCATCACTGGTATGTTCAATAGTGTCAACAATATTGTCAGTGGTAGCACCGCTGTTATTCGCAAATGATCCTGCCACATAAACTATCATCGCAATAAAAACCACTATTCCGATAATTTTTATCAATGTCCAGCTGTCTTGTCCTTTTCCATATTCACTCATTCGTGTTCAACTCCTTTTCGTTTATTCCACCTCCTACGCGTCATTATTCTTCGCGTTATTCGTTGCTTTAGGTGGTTTTTGTCGGCTATTTTTGTAATAGTCTTCAAAAATCACCTAAGCAACGTTTTTATTTTTTCAAAAGAACAATTTTGCTAAAAGATTTAATAGGCATATAGCCTACCCCCTTCCTTATCCAAGAGCCTGTCCTGAATTTATTTTAGGAAGAGGCAGGGGCTTTGAAAATAAAAAAAAACTATCATTATTCTCTTCCCCATCTTCCTCTTTTTTATACTTTCATTATATACTATCACAATAAAACAGTCTAGCACACTGGAAAGATTTGTCAAGACTGATCAGCGCTTCAGATAATTTTGTGGCGGAAGGGGCGGGATTCGAACCCGCGGTCCCGTTGCCGGGACACTGCTTTTCGAGAGCAGCACTTTCAACCGCTCAGTCACCCTTCCAATGTTGTTTTTTGAAAATTTGAAAAGAGCAAAGATATGCCTTTTTTTCTATGCAGGCTGTCTAATAACTATGCTGGGTAGATTAAATCCCTCGCTTTAATCTCTCTCCTAAGCTCAATGAAATTTGAGCGAGGGCTTAAATTTACCTAGACAGCCCGTATGGAGAATGTGGCAAAGGTGAACGATCTTTTTGGCATCCCATTCAGCCAGTCTAAAACTTAGGGACCGTTCATAAATAACCGAATTATTCTGTGCGGGATGTGATGATGTAAAAAATCTTGTAAAAAGGTTCCACAGTCCGTGCGGGAAGACTATGAAACCAATGAAGGTGTAAAACATAATTCTCTATTCTATTTGATCTACGGTTGAGCTTTCATTCTGGATTTGATCTTGTTCTTTTTCTAGCTTTTTTTCTAAACCCTTGAAATATGTTGCCAACAATATGGCTCCAAGAAGAAGCAAAAAACATATTATTGGGAAAATTCTACTCTTTTTCATATTTATTAAATTACTAAATTGTTATATTGTTATTTTTGTAGATATTATCTACAATTTATTGAAAAAAGCTTGTCATTCTAGGCTTGTTTCAGAATTTTCGTTCTTTTTAGATTAATCAAACCCATAAATCACAAAACTTTAGTTTAAATTGAAAATATAACAACTGTCTTGTCTGTAGAAAGCTAATTGCATTTGCGCTGTAAATGAAAGTATGGTTTTGAATAGTACAAATTAAAATTTAAAATGACAAAGCTTCTGAACCAAGTTCAGAATGACACTGCTCTGTTAACAAATCAGGTAAGATATATGATGATAACAAAGTAATGTCGATATTCTTTGTTGAATTATTACAAAGAGGATAAATGTGTAAAATTCAATTTTATTCATCCGAAGTCATCAAATCAACCATCAAAAAGACGCTGTCTTTTGAGGTCGCAAAAACTAAAATGTCATTATAAATAAAATAATCCAAAGCGGTTTCTTTGTCTATCAAGCTAATATATTTTATCTTAACATCTTTATAATATGTTTCTGACAGAGGGACGAAAACATCTTCAAAATTTTTATCATCTATGAACAATGGCTTTAAAACCGAAGTCATTTTTTTATTTTTTGTTCTCTCTTGTTCCCACGATTCCATTATTGCAGACATAGAATCTGCATCGCTTGTTTTTACGGCTAATCCGTATCTAAGCGAATTTTTGCCGGTTTGAAATATAAATAAATTATAATTATTTGTAGATATTTCTAAAAAGTTTTTTGGAAGATGGTTTACACCTTCTCCAATATCTATTATGCCGATAGTATTAAGAGCTTCTTCCAGTGATAATATATTTTTTTCCGTGTCGTTGTCAATTATAATTAACTTTATGATTTTTATATTCGCGTCAGAACTAAAAATTTCTTCTGCCTTTATCTTTAACCAAGCATCATTTCCCTTTAAGTTGTTTTTTTCAATAATTATCTTTTTTTCCAGATTCATAAATTTTTCAAGTTCTTTTCCTGAAGTGTCAACCGGTATTCGTATGACCGGCGGTTCTGGCGGGAAAAGAAGTGTTACGGCATAAAAAGATCCAACTATCAATGCGATTAAAGTTAAAGAAACGAGAATAATTCTTTTCCATGGCAAGGAAAACAATTTTATGTGATATTTTTGTATTATACTCTTTTTTAATTTTTTGTATTCATCTTCTTTCGTAATAATCTTTTTCTGTTTTTTTATTTTTGTGGCATCCTTCAACTCTTCCAACTCATCTTTTTCTTCTTTTAGTTTTATTCTCTTTGAAACGGAACTATAGTACTTTTGTTTTCCGTGTATTAATCTTTCGTTAGGTGGTGTGTAGCTTCTGTCATAGTAAGCTTTTTTTGATAGACTTTCTTTTTGAGATACTTCTTTTTGTTCTGCATTTTTATTATCTCGCAGCACTCCCGATCGACTGGCGAATTCTTTTGTCTTGCTGTGATCATTAACCTTAATGTCAGAAATTTTCTTTTTACTGCTAAGCGCGTTGATTTTTTCTGAATCGCTGGGTTTTTTTAACTTTTCTGAAATATTTTTCCAAAAAGAATTTTTCGGTTTTTTTGATGAAAGAGCTGGGGCGGTTATTTCTTCTTTTTCAACTTGTTCTTTTTCAATCTGTTTTTCTACGATTTGATCTTGTTGAATATTTTGTTCAGGTTCCTGAGCCAAGGGTATCGTTTTTTCGCTTGCTATATTTTCTTCTTTTTCAACTTGTTCTTTTTCAATCTGTTTTTCTACGATTTGATCTTGTTGAATATTTTGTTCAGGTTCCTGAGCCAAGGGTATCGTTTTTTCGCTTGCTATATTTTCTTCTTTCGCTTTTTCTAGATCTTTAATTTTATTTTCTGGTTTTTTTTCAACGCTGGGCTCCGGTTTTGAAATTCTGTATATTAGCCTTTTTAATTTATCTATATCGCCTGTATTCTTATCATCAACTTCTTTTTCTGCCGGCTCGTCTACAGTTTCTTTTGATATATCCTCTTTTTTTGTTTCGGGTACACTTTTGTTTTCATCGGCAAGTTCATCAACTATCGCTGTTTCTTCTGTTATAATATCCTTTTTTTCTGCTTGCGGTATAGTTGCTATTTCTTCTTCTTTTTCCGTCCTGCCTTCACTATCTGAGTCTTTGTCTGTCTCATTTGATATTCTTTTTATAAGTTCTTTCAGTTGGTCGTCTTGACCGCTGGTTGGTTTGATCAAAGGCGCATTGGAAGAGGTGTCGCTGAGAGGTTCCAGAACCGGCTTTTCTTTTATTTCCGGTTGTTTGTCGTCTGACCTTGCCGGCTGTTGTTGCATATCAGAACGAACAACCTGTGAAGGATCAGGATTTATGGGTTGAGTTGAGTTTAATTGAGCAGATGGTTGCTGTATTTTTTTTGCGTCAACTTCAATTGCCGGCTTTTGTTGTTTATCTTGCTTTGTTGAATTGTTTTTTATATCCTTAAGGTCGTCCTGCATTGTTCTTATTTTTGCGCCATTTTTCATAAGTGTTATATTAAGGGTTTTTGTGTTTTGAATTATAAAATTAGGACTCCCTCATTTTAATCTTTTGCCCAAGCTATTTCAAGTTCAAGCGAGGGCTTTAACTTACTCAATATATAATTTAGGCATTGTCTCAAAATAACATTTACAAGTTCGTTCAATTTTGCTCTAGATTGATTTGAAAAAAATTGAAAGATATTGTTATGTATTGAAAGTTTTTTAAGTCAAGATAGAGTGAAGATGAAATGAAATTGTGAAGGTTGCTTTGAAGCGGTGCCTTGGGCGAGGAAGTCCTAAAAATAATATTTTTATGATCAGGTCCTTGGTCTGTAATTATTTGGTCACAGGCAACAAGGCCATTGGCGGTAAGAATGGTCATAGGTCTTAAGCTATAAGTTTCTTAAGACCTGTGACTTATGGACAATGACTGGTCCTATTGCCAAACCTCGTTACCAGTGACTTTAGTCATATACGTTAAAACTTGAGCTCCGGTGAGTTTTATAATCACAACTTTTTATATTTTATAATCCAAAGCAAGTCTTAAACTCCTTTATGTGTCAAGTTGATTCTTCCTTGGGAATCTATTTCTTTCACTTTAACAGCAATTACATCTCCTATTTTGACAATATCTTCAACTTTTTCAACGCGAGTTGGCGCAAGCTCGGAAATATGAACAAGTCCGTCTTGACCAGGAAGAATTTCAACAAAAGCGCCAAAATCCATAATCTTTACTACTTTACCTTGAAAAATTTCTCCCGCGACAACTTCTCTGGTCAGATTCTTGATCCATTCCTCGGCTTTGGCAGCCGCTTTGGAATCTTTGGAAGTGATCATTACCAGTCCATCATCCTCAATATCTATTGCCACGCCGGTTTCGGCGATGATCTCGTTGATCATTTTTCCGCCCGGACCGATCACATCTTTTATCTTTTCAGGATCAATTCTCAGCGTAGTAATTCGCGGTGCATATTTGGAAAGGTCTTCTCTTGAAGAGCTGATAGTTCTGTTCATTTCTTCTATAATGTGGAGGCGCGCTTGTCTAGCCGCTTCAAATGCCTCTTTCAGAATCTCAAGAGTAGCGCCTTTGATCTTCACATCCATTTGGATCGCCGTAATTCCTTTTTCCGTGCCCGCCACTTTAAGATCCATATCCCCGTAATGGTCTTCATATCCCTGAATATCAGTAAGAACTTTGTAATTATTATTTTCATCAGTCATTAATCCCATCGCAATTCCCGCTACCGCTCTTGGAATAGGAACTCCGCTATCCATCAAGGCCAGACTGCTTCCGCAAACGCTTGCCATAGAAGAAGATCCATTAGAGGAGAGAACTTCCGAAACTAGCCTGATCGTGTATGGAAATTTTTCTTTGTCCGGCATAAATGACTCCAGAGCTTTTTCCGCCAGATTACCGTGTCCGATATCGCGGCGGCTTGGGCCTCTCATTGGTTTTACTTCGCCAACTGAAAATCCGGGAAAAGTATAGTGGTGCATAAATCGCTTGACCCCGTCCTCTTCCATACTGTCGAGCAACTGTTCATCGCCCGGAGACCCTAAAGTCAAAACGGACAGAACCTGAGTCTCGCCGCGGTTAAAGAGGCCGGAACCGTGAGTTCTTGGCAAAATTCCGACTTCCGCTGAAATACTTCTGACCTCGTCCAATCTTCTGCCGTCGGGACGGCGATCTTCTTTGAGAATCCCCTGATGAACAATTTTATCAATTTCTTCATCCATTATTATTCCAATAACTTGGAAATATTTTCCACTCTCAATATCTTTTTCAGAATACTTTTCTTTAAGATAATTTTTCAAAGATTCTTCCAATTCGTCTTTTTTGCTGGCTTTCTTTTTTTTATCACATTCGTAAATTACCGAAGGAAGCTTGTCGTTTATGAATTCTTTAATTGATCTTTCCACTTCTTCAGGAGCTTCTATCAAAATAGGCTTGGTCTTCGGCTGTTCTAGCTCTTTGATAATAATTTTTTGAAAATCAACAAGTTCTTCAATACATTTCTGGCTTAATTTTATTCCGTCAATGATCTCTTCTTCTATTGTTTCCTTACCTTCTCCTTCGATCATATTAATCTTGTCTCCGGTCCCGGCAACGATTAGGTCAACATCCGCCTTTTCTTCTTCTTCGTAAGTGGCGTTGATCATTAGTTTATCTCCGATCTTGGCTATCGTAGCTACTCCCACGGGACCATCCCATGGTATATCGGAAATTCCCAGAGCTACAGAAGCTCCAACAATCGCGCAAATTAACGGATCATTTTGCTGGTCAACCGAGAGAACAGTGATCACCATCTGAATATCATTTCTCATTCTGCTTGGAAAAAGAGGACGAATGATCCGGTCGATCACCCGGCCCGTTACGACCGCTTTGTCGGTCGGTCGTCCGTCTCTTTTGATAAATCGGCTTCCCTTAATCTTTCCGGCGGCATAAACTCTTTCTTCATAGTCAACCATTAAAGGAAAATAATTGATTCCTTCTCTGGCCTTGCCGCTCATAGTTGCCGTAGCGAGAACCATCGTATCGCCATATTTGACCGTAACGGAGCCATTAGCCTGACCCGCTAGTCTGCCAGCTTCAACGATCAATTCCCTCCCCGCAAACTCTTTCTTAAAATTTTTCACTTCCATTTTTTTATACCTTTCTTTTACTGACCTGCAAACTCTAGATCATATTGTTTCTAAAAACAATATTTTAATCTAACTGTTTATAGGCCAGTAAATTTTTAATTAGTTTATTATTTAAATTTGGTTGTTTTAATATCCCTTATATTTTCTAATCAACAATCTTTAGATTATTAGAATTTAAATTACTCTGTTGTCATTCTCACGGAGGCGGGAATCCAGTTTATCTTAATAAACAATACTTTTCATAAAAATTTATTAAGTATAAAAAACTGAAATAATCTATTTGTTTGGTGATTAGGGATTGGTTAGTTAAATTAAGTTAGTTAAATCTTTTATCTCATTTCCAATAAATCAGATTCCTCAGTCATATCCTCCAAAGAACTTTTATCATAAAAAGGTTTTATTATTTTATATATTTTATGTTCCAACGAGTTTCTCTCCCAAAAATATTTTTCTAGTTTACCATTTTTAAATTCCTGTTTCGGCATTGGCACAAAAGATTTGTTTGGTTCTATTTGTATAAAATATACTTGATGAATTTTAGTTCCACCAATCAGTAATGATACATTATATTTACGCCCTTTCTTTGCGTCTAAGTCAAAAGAAAATGGTTTCATCCATGGTTCAGCAAAAACTTTTAATTGTTGTTCGGTTTCAATTTGAAAGGAGCTATCTTTTTTATAAATCCATGCTTCTTTTCCATCAATGAGCTTTCTTTCCCAGTCCAACGGATTGCTTACATATTTTTCGAAAGTTTCAATACTGTTATTATTTTCTGTAGAATTATTATAAACAATCTTATCGCCAGTCACCACATCACCATTCATATCTCTATTTACTTTAATGGTTGGTGCTGATTTTTCATTTTCTTTTTTCTTAAAAAATAAATTCTCAATGAAACGAACAATCAAATTAATAACCAATCCAGATAATATTAAAGATAATATTGGGATTAATGCAACTATTTCTTCGGGCATATTTTTTCACTAAAGATTTAGTTTGCTTAAAACCGAAATAGAATACTATTGCATGAACAAATTGGTGAAAGTTTTAAGACAAATAACAAGCTCCATATAAATTACCAACAGTAGCGTGAAATATCGTTTATCCTGCTTTCTCGTTGCAGTCCCCTATCGGGAGACTGCAACTTGGCGGTAATATTTTTAAAAACAATTTCATTAAAACTTCTTTTTGACTTTCGTCAGGATTCCAAAATGATTTTTGTTATTCTCACGAAAGTTTTAAAAAGCTAAAAACCTACAACCTAAAAAGCTATTTTTTTTCCTCCTCCTTTACCTCATACTCCACATTTTCCACATATTTTTTCTTTCCTAATTTTTTTCTACCAGCTACTTTATCGTAAATATAAGCAACAATAGCCAAAAAAGCCGCCTTTTTAACCTTTTTCTTCTTGATGTTTATTTTTTCTTTTAATTTTGAGAACATATAAAATATAAATTGTTAAATTGTTCTATTGCTAAACTGCTAAACTGTTTTTAATAATAACAATATAGCAATGTAACAATGTAACAATTTTGTTCTTAAATTCACTTAACTGATGTATAAAGTTTATTCAAGAAATTACAATCTAAAAAACTATTTGATTAGAAACCTCTTTTTGTCTTTGCTCAGATCTGTAAATTCATCTGCTACTTCGATCAGTTTTGCGGAAGTGCTTTCTCCGAAAGCGACAGTTTCTACTCGGCATCCCTTGTTTATTTTCAAATATTCAACCAAAGGCTCATAGTCTCCATCTCCTGACACGATAACGATCACATCAAGCTTGTCTGCCAGTTTTATCGTGTCAACTGCAAGTCCCACGTCCCAGTCCGCTTTTTTTTGTCCGCCTGCGAATATCTGAAGGTCTTTTTCTTTTATCTCAAATCCAAGCTTTTCCATTGCTCCAAAAAATGATTTCTCTTCTCCGCTTTCAGTTTTGATGACATAAGTTATTGCTCTGATCAAAACCCTGTCGGACACCGCGACATTAAGCACTTCCTTGAAGTTCACTCTTGCCTGATAGAGATTTCTGGCGCTGTGATACATGTTCTGAGCATCAACAAAAATACCGATTCTTTGATCTTTGTGCTTGAGGCTTTTGCGTTCAAATGGAATCTCACCGCTACTTTTTTTTGTCTTCTTTAGCATCTTCTTTGTCTTTAGTTGATAAGCTTTTGGCCGCTTTTAATTTCAACGATCGGACAATTTTTGCGAATCTTTCTTCATCGCGGCCTTGAATATCTTTGAGGAGTTTTTTTCTTTTAGCTACCATTTGCAGAAGTCCTCTTCTTGAGTGGTTGTCTTTTTTATTTGTTTTTAAATGCTCTGTAAGCTCTTTTATTCTTTCTGTAAGAATTGCGATCTGCACTTCGGAAGATCCGGTGTCGTCTTTATGCGCTCCATATGTTTTCATTATTTTACCTTTTTTATCTTTTTTTATCATCTTTTTGGTTATTATTATATTAAATTAATTATATTGTTGTATAGAAAATTTTTAATTTTTAAATTTTGTAATTTTATAAATAAATCCTAATGACTAAATTTTTAATTACGAGATACGAAGCATCTGTCATGCTGAACTTGTTTCAGCATCTTTAAGCTGCTACGTCTAATTTGTATTTAATTCAATAAGCTAAAAGTCGGTGGTTGATGGACTAATCCAGTGAAATATCCTGCAGATTCTGAAACAAGCCCAGAATGACACCATTCTGCCAACAAATTAGTAAACATCTACAGGAATAACAAGGCGCTATTTTTCAGAAATTATATAAAATATAATAGCACAAAAAAGTCAAATAGACAAGCGGCGTATTATGTCGTAAAATGAAGTTATATCGCTCTATTGTTCTGTCGCTATATTGTTAAAACTATCAAAATAAAAAACCTTAGAGCAAGGCTTAAATACTTGAAAATATGGATACGAGAGAGCCTTGCTTCCGTTCTTTTTGAGAAGAAGACCCTCAAGACCGTCCAGCACTTACTTTCTAAGTGCTAAGGGGATGATGTGGACGGTAATAAAATACTAGCCTAATAACTAAAATATGTCAATAGATAAGATAAAAAACTTGAAAACCGAATTTCTTGAGTATCTGGAGATCGAAAAGAATAGATCTCAGCTGACGATCAGAAATTATGATCATTATTTGGATCGGTTTTTGGATTGGGCGATGGTAAGAAGTCCGGAAGATATAACAAGCGATTTAGTGAGAAAATTTAGATTATATCTCAATAGGTATAAGGACGATAAAGGCAGAAATTTGAAAAAAGTAACGCAGGATTATTATGTGATCGCTCTGCGAGGGTTTTTGAAATATTTAGCGAAACAAGACATTAAAACATTGGCAAGCGAGAAGGTGGAGCTTGGCAAAAGCGAAGATAGAGAAGTTGAATTTTTGGAATTAGAGGAAGTGCAAAGGCTTGTTTCTGCTGCTCGTGGAAACAAGATCTCTGATTTGCGCGACAGAGCGACTCTGGAGCTGCTTTTTTCAACAGGACTTCGCGTCTCAGAATTGTCTAGTCTTGACAGAGACAGTATTAATTTTAAAAGCGGTGAATTTTCTATTCGGGGAAAAGGAGGGAAAATACGCCTTGTTTTCATTTCCGATTCAGCAAAAAATGCTATAATAAATTATATCAAAAAAAGAAAGGATATTGATCCAGCGTTGTTTGTTAATATAAAAAAGATCAAAAGCGGAAAAAAAATAGTAGGAAACGAAAAACCTTGTTCTTTACGATTAACGCCAAGAAGTATTCAAAGAATTGTCAAAAAATATGCTATAAAGGCCGGAATTGTAAAAAAAGTAACTCCACACACGTTGCGTCATAGTTTTGCTACTGACTTGCTCCAGAATGGAGCCGATATTCGCTCCGTGCAATCAATGCTTGGACATTCCAGCATAACAACAACCCAAATATATACACACATAACAAATCGTCATTTAAAAGATATACATAAAAAGTTTCATTCAAAAGAGAATAAATAATAAATAGTATATAGTATTAAGTATTTAGTATTAAGAAAAAAATTAAAAAAGATACAAGGACACAAGAAACAAAAACCAAAAAATAACCAAACATCAAAACACAATAACCAAACTTCCGAGAATTTGATTGTTGATCATTGAAATTTTTTTGGTTATTGTATTGTTAGTTATTGAGATTTAGTTAGAAATTAGAGCAATCAAACTAAATAGAAATTTTATATAATATTTGAATGTTAGTATGCTAAAATGATTTGAGCTATTGATTTTTTGTGATAATTAGTCTATACTTTTGTAGTATATTATAGATGAATTACGGGCTTAAGAATAAATTAGATATTGTTAGTTATTGGTTGTTAGTTATCGGTTATTAGTTTTTAACACGCAGGCGTGGCGGAATTGGCATACGCGCACGGCTTAGGACCGTGTTCTTCGGAGTGTGGGTTCGACTCCCACCGCCTGCACAGAGTCATTTTAACATACTAACATTTTAACATTTTAACAAACACTTCAGATGTCTAAATATGTTAAAATGTTAGAGTCTGTTCAAAAACTCTATCTGGTAGATTCAAACCCTCGCTTGAACCGTTTAGATGAGCTATTTCTGGCGCGAGAAAGGGCCCGCACCTACCCGAAAATAAACTTTTTAAACAGGTTCTTAGTATGTTAAAATGTTTATATGTTTACATGAATTACCCAAATTATCGAAAACTGGAAGAATTTATCAGTGTGATGATAATTATACTTTCCGGTTTCATCGTGACGGCTTTTTTTAAAATAAATCATGGCTGGACTTTCGCAAGTCTTGACGAAATGATTTGGCATTATAGATCAAGTGTTTTTTGGGACAAGTTCTTAAGTTTTGATTTTTCAGGACTCATTCAATCGGCTCAGCCCGGGATAATGGTCTATTGGTTCACTGGTTTTATGATGAGGTTCATAGATTTTGATTTTAATGATGTTAACAGGCGTATCGCGGAGAAAGAGGCCGAGGGACTTGATTTCAATAGCGCTATAAATGCTAATAATATAGCTGTATATGAAGTTTATGAGACTATAAGTTTTGCTTTTAATGTCCCGCTATTCTTGCTCATAACAGTTTTTTTTATATCCTTTTATTTTCTTTTGAAAAAATTGGGATTTAACAGAATTATTGCCTCTTTTTCTTTGTTGTTTCTTGTAACAAACATGTTCTTGCACTACTGGATCACTCCAAGTGACAAGATGTTGAATATTTTTATAACCCTGAGTTTTTTATCAATTCTCGTTCATCTAACCGGGAAAGTCGATAAAAAATATTTAGTTTTATCGGCCGTTTTTGGAGCTTGGGCGGTACTTTCTAAATTATCCGCGCTGTTTATTCTGCCGTTTTATCTTTTTGTTCTTGTCTATTATAAATGGCCGCTTAGCAAAAAGAAAATAAAATTAATATTTAAAGATTATTTTGTTTGGATATTTATATTTATTCTTACGAGTGTTATTTTTCTTCCGTCAATAATTACAAACCCCGAAGATGTCTATGGCTTGTTTTTCAGCTCAGAAAATATTTTTGAAGAAAATTATAACGCGGGAAGCTATGTTTCAAGAGTTGTATTTGATTACACGAAGCTGTTTTCTTTTATGGTTATTGGGTGCATGGCGCAATTTTCAATTTTGTCTTTGGTGGCGTATTTTTTTCTAAAATTTAATAAAAAATATAAAAATGTATTTAAAGATCTTCCTCAAAGGCATATCAAGGCAATAGGCGCTTATATAATATTGTTTGCTGTTATGGTTACTTTGATCAGCAAGAATCATGACATTAGATTGATGTCCCCTGTCTTTGTAATGTTAAATGTTATTTCAGCGATCGGACTATATGGAGCAGTTGAAGTTTTAGCGAAAGAAAGCGAGGTAAATGCTAAACTCAAATACTTTTTTTATGTAGCTATCTTTTTTATTACAATAATATTTCAAATATCGTATATTATATTTATCGCGCAACAAAACCTATTAGCGTAAGTTTTCGCGTGTGTTTTGATAGATATATATTATGTTATTGTATTGTTACATTGTTATTGCGAGGAAGCTGAACGAACAAAGTGAGAGAAAAGCTGACCTATTCGGCTATCGCTCAAGGCAGGCTCCGGTAATCCCGAAGCTAGATTCGTATAGCGTTATATTATAGTTATGCCGCGCGTAGTTACGGGATTGTTTCGTTACTCACTACGCTACCACTTCATTCATTTCTTGTAATGACAGGTTTTAGTATGTTAAAATGAATTTCTATGAATATATCAATTTTTGGCACAGGATATGTAGGGCTTGTTACGGGAGTTTGTTTTTCTGAGCTTGGAAACAAAGTTGTTTGTTATGATATAGACGAAGAAAAAATAGAAAAGTTGAAAGAAGGTAGAATTCCCTTTTTTGAGCCTGAATTGGAAAATTTAGTTAAAAAAAACATAAAAAAGAAAAGAATCTCTTTCACGCTAAGTCCGGAAAAAGCGGTTTTGAATAAAAAAGCGATATTTATAGCAGTCAGCACTCCTCAGAAAAAAAACGGAGAAGCTAATTTGTCGCATATCAGGAAAGCCGCAAAAGAGATTGGAAAGAGTCTCAAGGGATACGCGATTATAATTAATAAAAGCACTGTTCCTGTTGGAACCGGATGTTTAGTTAGAAATATAATAAAAAAAGAATATAAGGGAGATTTTGACATAGCTTCAAATCCGGAATTTTTAAGAGAAGGAAGCGCGGTGTTTGATTTTATGAATCCGGAAAGAATTGTTGTTGGAACAGATTCCTTAAGATCAAAAGAGATGATAAAAGATCTTTACGAGCCGTTTTGTTGTCCTGTTGTGAATACGAAAATTGAAACTGCTGAAATGATAAAGTATGCGAGTAACGCGTTTTTGGCGACAAAAATATCTTTTATCAATGAAATTGCGAATGTTTGTGAAAGAGTCGGAGCAAATGTTGATGAAGTTGCTTATGCTATGGGATTGGATTCCAGGATAGGAAATAAATTTTTAGACGCTGGTATTGGATATGGAGGAAGCTGTTTTCCAAAAGATGTTCGAGCGCTTCATAATATCGCTTTGGATAATAATTATAAATTTAAGCTTTTGAGAGCCGTCGTCAAGGTTAATAATGATCAAAGACTGTCGTTGGTAGAAAAAACGGAGAAGTTACTGGGCAATTTAAAAAACAAAAAAATATGTGTTTGGGGGCTTTCTTTCAAGCCCAATACGGACGATACAAGAGATTCAGCGGCAATTGACATCATTAAGTTATTTGAAAAAAAAGGAGGCAAGGTAAATGCTTATGATCCAAAAACTGATAATGGAAAACTTCAACGAGATAATAAATTTAAGACCGTAAGTTTTTGTTCAGATCAATATGACGCGCTTAAAAATTGCCAGGTATTGATAATAGCTACAGAATGGGACGAATTTAAAAATGCGAATTTGAAAAGAATAAAAAATCTTCTGCAAGAACCAAATATTGTTGACGGAAGAAATATTTTTGATTTGAAAAAAATGAAAAAGATGGGATTTAATTACCTGAGTGTGGGACGATAGCAATTTAAGGCATAGGAATTTCAATTCTCTCGCCTTGTCAGGGTGTAGGAACGAGGTATTGCCTCGTTCCTACTGACACTTAATAAACGGCGATGATACTGTAGAGACGCAGCTGTGCTGCGTCTCTACAATGCGCGCGCATGTGTTCGTAAAACTTAATTTATTCAATATGAATCATAAAAAAGAAATATCTGTAGTCGTTCCGGCTTATAATGAAGCTGAAAATCTGCCATTATTACGTGATGAGATAGCTCGTGCTATGAAAAATATTACTGGTGATTATGAAATAATAATCGTAAATGACGGAAGCAGCGACAAAACACAGGAAGTTATTGAGAAGTTATTTCAGGACGACCATGATCATATTAAAGGCATTCAATTCAGGTCTAATTTTGGGAAAGCTTCAGCGCTAAAGGCTGGTTTTAGCGAAGCGCGCGGGAAAATTATTTTTACAATGGATGCTGACCTTCAAGACGATCCAAAAGAAATTCCGCGTTTTATCGTAAAAATAAACGAGGGATATGACCTTGTTTCCGGCTGGAAGCAAAATCGTAAAGATTCGTTTGTAAAAAACACCAGTTCAAAATTTTTTAATTTTATCACTTCCTTGTTTTCCAGAGTCCAGCTTCATGATTTTAACTGCGGTTTTAAGGCATACAAAAGCGAAGTTGCCAAAGGCTTGGATCTATATGGGCAGCTTCATAGATATATTCCTGTTATAGCTAGAAATCAAGGATATAAGATAGCTGAGATCCCTATTCATCACAGAAAAAGAAAGTTTGGAAGATCTAAATATGGTCCTGCAAGGTTTCTCAATGGTTTTCTTGATCTGCTTACAGTTATGATGCTGACAAAATATTTCAAAAGGCCGGCTCATTTTTTCGGAGGATTGGGTTCCGTGGCTTTGGCAATGGGTTTTTTCATAGGATTATATATTACTTATTTAAGATTGTTCACTGGATCCATTCAAAGTCGTCTGCCTCTTTTTATCGCTGGAATTCTTCTTATAATGGTTGGTGTTCAGCTTATATCTCTGGGGTTGATCGGGGAAATGTTTGTTAAAAACTATGCCAAAGAGGATGAATCGTTGAAGATCAAGAAAATTATTAAAAACTGATATTATGAAAGTTTGTTTTTTTGGAACATACGAAAAGAATTATCCCTCAAATCGTATAATAATAAAAGGATTAAAGAAAAATGGCATAGACATTGTTGAGTGCCATATTTCTTTGTGGGAAAAATATAGAAATAAGCATGGCAATTTTCTGAAACTATCTTCTATGTTCAAGCTGGCTGTCGGCTTGGTATCTGCTTACGCAAGGCTTTGTCTGATGTTTTTTTCTAAATGCAAAAATGTTGATGTGATCGTTATCGGATATATCGGACAGTTGGATATTTTTTTTCTTAAAGCACTATTATTATTCAAAAAAAACAAACCTAAAATATTATTTGCTCCTCTTGTGTCTCTCTATGATACGGCAATTGCTGACAGAGGCCTTTCTGGTAAGAATAACTTGTTTGCTAAACTTCTATTCTATATTGATAAATCTTCTTTTAAAATGGCTGATCTGATCATTTTTGATACAAATGAGCATATAAATTATATAAGCAATTTATTTAATTTAAATAAAAGAAAATTTAAGAGAGTTTGGGTCGGAGCCGATGAAGATGTTTTTTATCCAATGGAAATTAAATCATTGAAGGGAAATTTCAGAAATAATAAATTTCAAATTTTGTTTATCGGAAAATATATTCCTCTTCATGGGCTTGAATATATAATAAAGGCCGCGAAGCTTTTGGAGGATGAGGACGAAAATATCAGGATCAAGATGGTCGGAAACGGCCAGCTTTATAAAAAAATGACTGACTTAAGCGAAAAACTGGGAATTAAAAACGTTGATTTTGTTGAGTGGATAGAGTATAATGACTTAGTGAAGGAGATCAATAAAGCTGATGTAATTTTAGGAATTTTTGGAGGTACGGATAAATCGTCAAGAGTTATTCCGAACAAGGTCTTTCAGGCAATTGCTTGCAGGAAAACTGTTATAACCGGAAATTCTTCCGCAATACAAGAACTATTTACAGACAAAGAAAATATATTGCTTTGCGGGAATAGAGATCCAGAATCATTAAAAAACGCGATTTTGGAAATAAAGAGAGACAACGACTTAAGAAATAAAATAGCCAAAAACAGTTATTCTCTTTTTCAAAAAGATTTTAGTTCTGAAAAAATAGGAAGAATAGTCTCAGATATAATTATTGATTTGAAAGTAATAACTGAAAGGCAATGACAGGCAAATAAAACATAACAATGAAAAAACTAAATATATGCTATTTAACTCAACAGTATGGTAATTTTGTAAGCGGAGTTGGAACTTATTCTACAAACTTAATAAATTCAGCTGTAGAGCAAGGGCACAAAGTTTCTGTTATATGTCCAAAGGAGAAAAAAAGGGAATTTGACAGTCCGATCGTTAAATTGATAGAAGTGAAAAGAAAAAAATGGGATCCGTCCCATGGAAATTGGTTTACATTATCCTTCCAGTTCTCTCTTGAGTTAAAAAAGCTGATAAGAAAGAGAAAAATTGATATTATTCATTTTACTGATGCCAGAGAATGTTTTTTTTGTAATTTTTTAGGAAAAAATAAAAACATTTTAACCATAGGGACAATGCATGATTATATTTTTGCGGAAGCTGATCATAATCCGTTCTTTTATAAAAAATTATATAATGACTGGATAAAAAGATATGCTTATTATAACAGCGTTAAAGTTTTAGAAAAAAGATGTCTAAAAAAATTAGATTTTATAATTTGTGTTTCTAGTTTCGTGAAAGAAAAGCTTGTTAGTTGTTACAAAATAAAAGAAAAAAACACTGCAGTTGTTTATAACGGGATTAATTTCGCAACTGACGGATCGGGAAACAAAAAGAAGGAAAGAGCTATTTTGATAATAGGAAACAATTTGCAGAGAAAAGGAATTATAACTTTGTTTAAAGCATTTCTTTTGATAAAAGAAAAATATTCTGAT
>JAGLOZ010000044.1 GCA_023137595.1 Minisyncoccota bacterium
AGAGATAGGGTGGAATTTAAAGGAGCAAGAACGAATAAATATGTCATTGAAAAGATGAAAAGATCTTCTTTATATGTTATGTCTTCTTTGGGAGAGGGTTTTGGCATAACATTTCTAGAAGCAATGGCTCACGGAACTCCTGTTATCGGAGGAAATGTTGGAGGAACAAAAGAATTGATCAAAAACGGTGAGAACGGATTTTTAGTAAATCCCGGCGATTATAAAGATTTGGCTGACAAAATCTCAATTATTCTTGATAATGATCTAATAAGAGAAAAATTTATAAAGAATGGTTCTGAAACTGCAAAGAATTTTTCGGTGGAGAGAATGGTTGAGAAGACTTTAGAAATTTATTTTGACGAAATAAAGTAATTGAAAAGCATAAAAATTTGAATATTACGGAGTTCTGATGCTTCAGTATAAACTCCACTCAGGGAGAAATATCACAATTCTTTTGAGATTCACTAATCTTGTGAAACTTTCATCCCAAGGCTGATGAGCCTCGGGCTCACATTCTCGCTCTTGCGAGGACTCCATTTGCGTGTTAGCGTATATGTTGTAAGCCTAGTTAATTATTTAACAATGACAAAAAAAAATTTAATAAAAATAGAAAAAGCGGTCGTGGGTTTGTTTCCGATAGTTGATATAATATTATCGCCCGTTGTCGTTCTTTCTGCTATTGTTTTAAAACTAGCAAGAAGGATAAGAATCAGCAGACTGCCTTTTTGCAAAAAAATACTATTTAAAATAGGAGTGTTCCCTGTAAGAGATCATTATTACGAACCTCTGTTCAATCCAAAATACATTAAAAAGCCATTAGATGAAAAACGGGATTTGCCTGGGATAGATTGGAACATTGAAGAACAAATCAATTTGTTGTATAGGTTTCAGTTTAATGATGAATTAAGGGATATAGCGCTTTCGCATGTAGATGATCTGACATTCAATTTTAATAACAATGCTTTTGAATCGGGTGATGCTGAATATTGGTATAATATAATAAGACTAAAAAAACCGAAAACAATAATTGAAATTGGAAGCGGCAATTCCACTCTTATGGCGATCAAGGCTATCAAAAAGAATAAAGAAGAGGATCCTGCCTATTTGTGTAAGCATATCTGCGTTGAACCTTATGAAATGGCGTGGCTGGAAAGATCCGGTGTTTCTGTTATGCGAAAAAAGGTTGAAAATATAGATAAAAAATTATTTGAACAATTGGAAAAAAATGATATTTTGTTTATTGATTCTTCGCACATAATCAGACCTCAGGGCGATGTTCTTTTTGAATACCTTGAATTGCTTCCGATTTTAAAAAGCGGAGTCATTGTTCATATTCACGATATATTTTCTCCAAGAGATTATCCGAAAGAGTGGATCACAAATGAAATAAAATTTTGGAATGAGCAATATTTGCTGGAGGCTTTCTTGACCTCAAATCGCGATTGGAAAATCATTGGCGCTTTGAATTATTTGAAAAACGACTATTATGAAAAAATAAAAGAGAAATGTCCGTATTTAACATCTGGCAGAGAGCCGGGATCCTTTTATTTGCAAAAAATAAAATAAGTAGGACTTTCTTACTTCCTGTCATTTTAAACCAGTTAGGGCGAGAAATCTATGAATGTTATTATACGGGAATGATATATGTATTTAAGAAAGTTCTTAGGTCTCTCAACTGCAGAGTTTATCCTTTAGGGTTCCCTCGACAAGAGAAGCAAGAGCCTGTTTAAAAAGTTTGTTTTCGGGTAGGTGCGAGCCTTTGTTCGCATCGGGAATAGCTCATCTAAACGGTTCAAGCGAGGGCTTAAACCTACCCGATAGAGTTTTAAACAGGCTCTAAAAAAGTTCTAATAATATACAAACCTATTAAATCTAAAAGTAATTATGAAAAAAGCATTAATTACGGGTATAACTGGGCAAGACGGTTCTTATTTAGCTGAATTTTTATTAGATAAGGGCTATGAAGTCCATGGAATTATTCGTCGCGCTTCAACCTTTAATACAGGGAGAATTGATCATCTGTATCAGGATCCCCATATAAATAACAGAAAACTATTTTTGCATTATGGCGATCTATCGGATTCAAGCAGTATTTCTCGCATTCTGGAGCAGACAGAACCGGACGAAATATATCATCTTGGCGCGCAATCTCATGTTCGTGTTAGTTTTGACATCCCCGAATATACGGGAGATATTACGGCGCTTGGCACTCTGAGATTACTAGACGCGATAAAAGAAACAAAAATTAAACCAAAATTTTATCAAGCATCATCATCTGAAATGTTTGGCAAGATTCAGGAAACTCCGCAAAAAGAAACAACACCATTCTATCCTCGTTCTCCGTATGGATGTGCCAAGCTTTACGCTTATTGGATAACTAAGAATTACAGAGAAAGTTATGGCTTGTTTGCTTGTAATGGAATATTGTTCAATCACGAATCTCCTCGTCGCGGAGAAACATTTGTAACTCGCAAGATAACAAGAGGTTTGTCAAAAATAAAACTGGGAAAAGAGGATAGGTTATATTTGGGGAACTTAGACGCGAAAAGAGACTGGGGTTTCGCAAAAGATTATATTGAAGGAATGTGGCTTATGCTTCAACAGGATAAGCCTGATGATTATATTCTGGCAACGGGAGAAGCTCATAGCGTGAGGGAATTTACCGAAGAAGCGTGTAAATTGCTGGGTTTTGATCTAGCATGGTCTGAAAAAGGAATCAAAGAAAAAGGAATAGATAAAAAAACAAATAAAGTTATTATAGAAATAGACTCGGAATATTTTAGGCCGGCTGAAGTTGAATTACTGGTTGGAGATCCTTCAAAAGCGAGGGAAAAATTAAATTGGAAACCAAGAGTAAAATTTAAGGAACTTGTGAAGTTAATGGTTGAGGAGGATTTTAAAAGGGAAAAAGTTGTTAAAAATTGAAGTTGTGAAAGAATTTGATCAAAAAAATATCCGTGCCAACATTTTTTAGCAGTCAGCGCGGATGTACATTGTTTCAGGTTTGGATTTGGAAAATTTTGTCGAAAACATCCAAAATAACAGGATGGACATTATCTTTTTCTAGGCGATTACGGTTGAACTTTTGTAGTCCAAATTCGAAATCATACTCATCAGGACTAAGTTCAATAGCATTCAGTTCTTCGTCTGTAAGCTCAATCATAAACTGGTGAGCTACATTTTGCGAACCATTATCCTGAGGCTCTTGCTCGCGAATTTGCCAGATGTATTCAACAAATGTCACAAACTTAAACTTGTCAGCCGACAAGTCAAGCCCTGTTTCTCGCCTGAAGTTGCGTTGTATTCCTTCAAGCGGCGCTTCGCCCTTTTTACGGCGGCCGCCAATCCAGAATATACCTTGCATAGGGTTAATTACGCGCTTGGCAAGATAGAAAACGGGATTTTTTAAATTGACAATTACCACATCGGTGCAGACGAATATAGTATTGTCAAGAACTTCTTTGTATGCTTCATCACTCATAAATCTGCCGCGTTGTTCCTTTTTTACGGTGCAACCCTCAATGTAAAGGCTGGTATCTCCTGTTTTAACTGTTCTTACGTTCATTGTTTTCCCCTGGTCAGAGTCCGCTTAATTTATAAGCAGATTATCTGACCTTTATCTAATATTAGAATATATAAAATTAAACTTATGTCAATACTCTCCGTCAATAACAAGCAGAAAATGGATAAAAAATCAAAAATATATATTGCGGGACATAATGGATTGGTTGGTTCTGCTCTAAAAAGAAAGTTGAAAGAAAGTGACTATAATAATCTTGTTTTCAGAACAAGAAAAGAGCTTGATCTGTTAGACAGCAACAAAGTTAGCGATTTTTTCAAAAAAGAAAGACCGGAATTTGTGTTTCTTGCTGCCGCAAAAGTTGGAGGAATTTTGGCAAATGACAGCTATTCAGCTGATTTTATTTTTCAAAACCTTTTGATCCAGAACAATATTATCCATAATTCATATTTAAATAAAGTAAAAAAACTTTTATTTTTGGGAAGTTCTTGCATATATCCGAAGGATTGTTCTCAGCCGATAAAAGAAGAATATTTGTTGACTGGACCGCTTGAGAAAACAAATAAAGCTTACGCGGTTGCTAAAATAGCTGGCATAGAAATGTGTCAAAGTTATCACAAACAATACAAAACAAACTTTGTTTCCGTAATGCCTACGAATCTTTATGGTCCGAATGATAATTTTGATTTAAAAAGCTCTCATGTTCTTCCTGCTCTCATTCGCAAATTCCACGAAGCTAAAATTAATAATGACAAAGAAGTGGTTATCTGGGGAACGGGACTGCCAAGAAGAGAATTCTTATATATTGATGATCTGGCTGAAGCATGTTTATTTTTAATGAAAAACTATGATAATAGTGAAATTATTAACATAGGAACAGGAGAAGATATTACAATTCTTGAACTTGCCAAGCTTATTAAAAAAATTGTTGGCTTTAATGGTGAAATAATCAATGATACAACTAAGCCAGACGGGACATTGCAAAAATTGTTAAATGTTAGTAAAATAAATAATATCGGTTGGCGCCATAGAATTTTTTTGGAAGAAGGGCTGAAAAAAACATATGAATGGTTTTTGAAGAATTATGACAAAATTAGTTCTTGTTGAAATAGTGTTGTCGGGTAGGTCAAAGCCCTCGTTTTGATCTGTTGAATAAGCTATCTTCGGTGCGAGCGAGGGCTCGCATCTACCCAAATTTAGTACTATTTTAGCAGGAACTAATTAAATAACCATTGTCCCAATATGCCAATACCTGAATTTTTAAGCCATCCTGGATTTAAAAAATATTTTGCTAATACCGGCTGGTTGTTTGCTGGAAGAATTGTACAGATGGTAGTAGGGCTGTTTGTGGGGGTTTATGTCGCTCGCTATCTTGGTCCCAGCCAATTTGGTCTTTTGAGTTACGCATTGGCTTTTGTCGGATTGTTTTCTGCTATTGCTTCATTGGGTTTGAATGGTATTGTTGTCCGCGAACTGGTTAAAACTCCACAAAAACTGAATGAATTATTGGGAACGGTGTTCTTTTTAAAGCTGGTCGGTGCTGTTTTGATATTTGGTGCGGTTATTGTCGGAATGCAATTTTTAAACAACGACAATTTTACCAATCTTTTGATCATTATTATTGCTTCCGGCTATATTTTTCAGGCGTTTAGTGTTATTGATCTAAATTTTCAGGCAACGGTTAAATCTCGTTATGTTGTTCAAGCGCAGATCATGCAGCTGGTCGTTTCATCTGTCATTAAGCTGTTCTTGATTTGGATCGGAGCGTCTCTCGTTTGGTTTGCGATCGTTGTTTTGGTTGATGCGATCGTTTTGGCAATATGCCTTTTGTGGAATTATCTGCAAAGCGGCGGACAAATGCTTGCTTGGAAATTTAAATTAAAAACAGCAAAATCTCTTCTAAAAGATTCCTGGCCGTTAATATTGTCAGGTATGGCTGTAATGTTGTATATGAAAATAGATCAGATAATGATTAAAACGATGCTTGGGGACAAAGAAATTGGTTTCTATGCCGCCGCGGTAAGACTGAGCGAAGCGTGGTATTTCATTCCAATGGCGATTGCCGGTTCTCTTTTTCCGGCGATTATTAGCGCGAAAAAAAAGAGTGAGAGTCTATATTATTTTCGCATTCAACAACTCTATGATTTGATGGTGTGGATTGCTATTGCCATTGCTCTACCCATTACATTTCTTTCGCCGTGGATAATTAAAGTATTATATGGCGATGCTTATCTGCCAGCCGCGAGCGTGTTAAGTATTCATATCTGGGCCGGAGTTTTTGTGTTTTTGGGAGTGGCAAGTGGAAAATGGCTGATAATTGAAAATTTTACAAAAATTTCTTTTTTGAGAACATTTATTGGTGCGATAGTAAATTTAATTTTGAATATTATTTTAATACCAAAATACGGAATAAACGGCGCTGCTATAACAACATTAATTTCATATTTTGTTGCGGTATTTTTTATAGGGTTCATTCCAAAAACCAAGAAACAAGTTGTATTCATGCTAAAATCAATTTTTTTGTTTAGTATAATTAGTGGAATATATAAAAAATATAAATAAAAAAGATTATGAAAAAATTAATCATAAGTTCATTCGCAAAATTGATACCTAACATTTTCAGAAAACAACTTAAAAATTTTAAAGTGCTGTCTATGGACCTTGGTCAGTGGCAAAGTATAAAGGAAAATGTTCCTATTGACAAACAGGGCGATCCTATTCCATGGTACACTTATCCTGCAATTGAATATTTGAGAAGACTTGATATTGTTGATAAAATTATTTTTGAATGGGGCGCGGGAAACTCTTCTTTATTTTGGGCAACAAAAGCAAAAGAGGTTGTGTCTGTTGAGGATAACAAAAAATGGTTTAGTATAATAAATGAAAAAAAATTAAACAATCAAAAATTAATTTTTTGCGAAAAAAAAAGCGATTATACAAAGGAGATATTAAATCAGAATAGAAAGTTTGATGTTATAGTGATTGATGGTAAGCACAGATATGATTGCGCAAAGAATGTATTGGGATGTGTTAGTAAAAAAGGTTTAATAATTCTTGATAATTCAGATCGGCATCCAAAGACATCACAAATTCTAAAAGGACAAAATTTAATTCAGGTTGACTTCAATGGATTTGGACCTGTTAATAATTATACTTGGACAACGTCACTTTTTTTCACTAGAGATTTTGATTTCAAATTTAAACAATCATTAAGACCGGAAGGCGGCTTAAAACAAAATGCAGAAGAATAAAATGAAAAAAGTTATCAAGAAATTTATTTCTAAAAAAAATTATAGCGCTATAATGCGTTGGAAGAACATTTTTTTTAATGATTACGCGATAAAATCATATTCTCAAGAAGGCGAGGATATGATCTTACGACGACTGTTTGAAACAAAAAAAAACGGGTTTTATATTGATGTGGGCGCTCATCATCCAAAGCGTTTTTCTAATACATATTATTTTTATAAAATTGGATGGAGAGGAATTAACATAGACGCAATGCCTGGATCAATGAAATTATTTAATAAAATAAGACCTCGTGATATTAATTTGGAGGAGGCCGTATCTGATAAAATAGAGAAGTTGACATACCATATATTCAATGAACCAGCTCTTAGTGGATTCTCGGAAGAACTTATAACTAAACGCGATGGAAAAAACGACTATCATGTTATTGATACTATAGATCTAAAAGCAAAAACGCTTTCTGAAATACTTGAACGATATATTCTCAATGAACAAGATATAGATTTTCTTAATGTGGACGCCGAAGGTTTTGATTACCGCGTTCTTGCTGGAAATGATTGGCAAAAATTTCATCCAAAAGTTATTCTTTTTGAAGAACTGAATAGTGTGTTGTTGGATAAATATATTTCACCTTCAAGAAAACTTCTTGAAATTAATGGATATATTCCATATGCAAAAACAGTGAATACTGTGTTCTTCATAGATAAGAATTATTATAATAAACTGATAAAGAATAAATTAAATGAGAAAGAATCAAAAAGCTGTAAAAGATCAATCTCAAGATAAATTAAATGTTTTTATTCCATCACACCTTCTTAAAACAGCTGTGCTTTTTCTAATTTTTAATCGTCTAGATACCACAAAAAAAGTTTTTGAAGAGATTAGGAAAGCAAAACCGCCGAGATTATATATCGCGGCTGATGGAGCAAGAGAAAAAAGACAGGGCGAAAATGAAAGAGTCAAAACGGTGCGTGAATATGTAATGGCGAATATTGACTGGGATTGTGAAATCAAAACTTTTTTTAGAGAAAAAAATTTAGGATGCAAATATGCTGTAAGCGGAGCGATTGATTGGTTTTTCGAAAATGAAGAAATGGGGATAATACTGGAGGATGATTGTCTTCCTAGTCAAAGTTTTTTTTGGTTCTGTGAGGAGCTGCTGGATAAGTATAAAGACGATATGAGAATTATGCTGATTAGCGGGTATAATAAGCAAAATGTATGGAATTCTAAGCAGTGTGATTATTTCTTTTCACACCTTGGAGGCATCTGGGGCTGGGCAAGCTGGAGGAGAGCCTGGCGAAGTTATGATATTGATATGTCTTTATTGACAGAATTTAGCAAAGGTAAATATTTCAATTATTTACTTGGGAATAAATTAGGAACGATCAGACAAAAACAAATGGAAGATGTTTTATCTAAAAATATTAATTCATGGGCTTACCAATGGGGGTTTGCCAGGCACATAAATTCAGGTTTAACTTGCGTGCCGTCAAAAAGTCTTGTACAGAATATAGGAGTTGGAAGTGATGCAACGCATACTTGTAAAATTTTTGATAAAGTCCAAAGGCATGAAACAGCATTTCCCATCAAAGATAATACAATCATAGTAGCTGACAGAAAATATGATGGATTGTTTTTTAATAAGGAAAAAAAGATCCGTGATTTTATAAATAAATTAAAAATAATAAAAAAGACTGTATTCAGATATATTTCGAGATTATCCTGTTTTAAAGTTCCGAAAATAATAAAGGAAGTTAAAATCGATTCATTTACCTATCTAAGTAAAACCAATCTCAATGACTTATATAAAGAAGTAATAAAACTAGAGAATAAGAATATAAAAGGAATCATAATTGAGGCAGGCTGTGCACTGGGAGGGTCGGCTATAGTAATTGCTACTGCAAAATCAAATTCTCGGCCGTTATATGTTTATGATACATTCAGCATGATTCCTTCTCCGTCTAATCAAGATGGTATAGACGTTCAAAAGCGCTATAATATTATTCGAAGTGGACATTCTAGCGGGATCGACGGAAACAGGTATTATGGTTATGAGGAAAATCTTTTTGCCAAAGTAATGAGTAATTTTCAAAAGCATAATGTTGCCGTAGATAATATTAATAATAACATTCATTTAGTTAGGGGGTTATTTAAAGATACGCTTTATCCTAATAATGATGTAGCGTTAGCGCACATAGATTGCGACTGGTATGAATCAGTAATGATTTGTCTTGAGCGAATTGCGCCCCATCTAATTTCCGGTGGAGTTCTTGTAATTGATGATTACGATGCATATTCTGGTTGTAAAAAGGCTGTAGATGAATACTTTAGCAATAAAAATCAATATGAGTTCATTAGAAGATCAAAGCTTCATATTATTCGCAGGTAAGTAAAAAAAATGAAAAAAATATTAATTTTTGATACCTCAATCTGTTCAACAAATATTGGGGATTATATTATTATGGATGAGATCAAAATCCAGCTGTCTAAAATGTTTTTGAATGATATGTTTTTTTATTCAATTACGCATGATAAAATTCATAAAAAAACCTATGAACTAAACAAAATTTCAGGTTATTCTTTTATAGGCGGTACCAATTTGCTTTCGTCAAAAATGAACAGATACAACCAGTGGAAAATAAATTTAATGGATTTAATGTTTCTCAAAAATATAATTTTGATGGGCGTTGGCTGGTGGCAATATCAAACAAAACCGAATATTTATACAACATATCTTTTAAAATCAATTTTAAATCGTAATATTTTACATTCCGTTCGTGATTCGTATACAGAGCAAATGCTTAGAAACATAGGTATTGATAATGTAATTAATACCGGTTGTCCAACTATGTGGAAATTAACGAAAGAGCATTGTCAAAAAATACCCAGAACTAAAGCTGAAAATGTTATTTTTACACTAACAGATTATAATAAGGATCCACAAAACGATAAAAAATTTATTAATGTTCTTATAAAAAATTATAAGCAAATATTTTTTTGGCCTCAAGGGAGTGAGGATTATGAGTATATCAAATCGTTTGAAGAAATTAAAAATATAAAAATAATAGGCGGAAATTTGCAAAGCCTTGATAAATTATTAGAAGATAATAGTTTGAGTTTAGACTATGTAGGCACAAGGCTTCATGCCGGAATTAGGTCTCTACAAAAACTTAGAAGAAGTATAATCTTAGGAATTGATAATCGAGCAAAGGAAAAATCAAAAGATTTTAATTTAAAAGTATTGTCACGAGAGAATATATTTGAGCTAGAAAATATGATTGAAAATGATTTTATTATCAACATAAAATTAAATGAATATAATATTAATAAATGGAAAAGTCAATTTAAGTGAAAATCTTGATAATAAAAAATAAATCAAAAAGATGAAAATGTTAAATGTTGCTTGCGGAAGCAGATATCATAAAGATTGGATAAATATTGATTTTTATGCAGATTCTAAAAATATAAAAAGAGTAAATATTTTGAAGGGATTACCGTTTAAAAACAATTCTTTTGATATTGTTTATTCAAGCCATTTTTTTGAGCATCTAAGTTTGCATAACGCAAAGTATATATTGAAAGAAATTCACAGGATACTCAAGCAGGATGGAATAATCAGAATTGTTGTGCCTGATCTAGAAAATATTTGTAGGGAGTATTTGAAAATTCTTGAAAACATTGAAGACGGGAAGGACTATCAAAAAAAATATGATTGGATCGTTATAGAATTGCTAGATCAAATGATCAGAAGCGAGTCAGGCGGAGAAATGGGTAAAATTTATGCCAATCCTTCTGTTGTAAAAAATGAATCTCTTAAAAAATATATTCTGAAGCGAGTTGGCGTAGATTTGCCAATAATCAAAAGAAATGATTATAAGAGAAAAATTTCGTCAGCGTTGATTTTGAATAAAATAATATCAATCTATACTCAAATGATCAAGCTTTTAGTTCCAAAAAAAATGAGAGAATTGGTATTTATAAATGCTTCAATCGGTGAAATGCATAAGTGGATGTATGATAAATATTCTCTGACGAAGTTATTGTGTGATATGAATTTCATTGATATTGAGATTAAAGATTATAATAAAAGCAGAATAGCTGATTTTAACCAATATTTTTTAGATATCAAAAAAGACGGAACTTCATATAAAGGTGATAGCTCGTTATATATTGAAGCAATAAAACCATGAAAATCTTAACAATGAACACATCAGATATTCAGGGGGGAGCGGCAAGGGCGGCTTATAGATTGCATCGTGCTTTACTTGATAGCAATATTGATAGTCAGATGCTTGTGCAGAGCAAAAAAAGTGAAGATCATACGGTTCTTGGTCCTGAAACGAAAGTTCAAAAAGCTATGGCAAAATCAAGAAGCATAGAGCAACTGATCGTAAGTTTTTATGGAAATAAGGCTAAAAATCTTTTTTCACCGGCATGGTCTCCTTTTTCAATAACGGTAAAAAAAATAAATGAAATAGATCCGGATATTGTGCATCTTCATTGGATCACTGGAGGAATGATCGGAATAGAAGCTCTAGCCAAAATAAAAGCGCCTATAGTTTGGAGCTTGCATGACATGTGGGCTCTCACCGGCGGATGCTATTACGATGAGAATTGTGGAGCTTATAAAAATAGCTGTGGTAACTGTAAGATTTTAGGTTCAAATAAAAACAACGATCTAAGTAGGAAAATATTCGAAAGGAAACAAAAGACATTTTCAAAAATAAATAATTTAACCGTTGTCGGACTTAGCAGCTGGCTTGAAAAATGCGCGAAGGAAAGCAGTCTATTCAAAAATAGAAAAATTTTAAACCTGCCAAACCCCATAAATACGAATATATTTAAAATAACGGATAAATATGTCGCAAGAAAAATTTTAAACCTGCCGAATAACAAAAAACTAGTGCTGTTTGGGACAGCGAATATTACAAGCGATCCAAGAAAAGGATTTGATAAGTTAAGTGAAGCGTTAAAAAAAATAAAAAATGAAAATATAGAACTTGTTATGTTCGGTGGCAGTGAATCACAGAATATGCCAAAATTAAGATATAAAATTCATTGGATGGGCTATCAAAGCGATCTATCGCTTCAGTCTCTATATTGCGCTTGTGATCTAACGGTGGTGCCGAGTTTGCAGGAAAACTTGTCAAATACAATTATGGAATCTCTGAGTTGTGCTACTCCTGTAGTCGGATTTGATATAGGAGGTAACAGTGATATGATCGAACATAAAAAAAATGGCTATTTAGCGAAACCTTTCAATACTAATGATTTGGCAAATGGTATTGAATGGGTTGTTAATTGTGACAGTTATGATGAACTTTGCAAAAATGCGAGAAAAAAAGTTTTGGAAGAGTTTGATAGCAAGGTCGTTGCAAGGAAGTATATTAATTTGTATAAAGAAACTTTAAGGGTTTGAGTAAAAATAACTTCCTTGCTTTTCGCTCAGTTTTATATTAGATTGATTTGAAAAAAATTTGAAGAATAGCGGGCTATTTTGAAGATTTTTTTCAAATCAAGATGATGTGAAAATGAGATGAAAAATGGGAAATTATTTTTGCTTAAATCCTAAGAGAATAATAATTTTCGGTTTGTATTGAATAAATAAATAAATAAATTCTTTCTATGAAATTTTTAATAACAGGAGGGGCTGGGTATATCGGCACTAATTTGGCTAATTATCTTTTAAAAGAAAATCATCAAGTTGTTATAGCGGATAATTTAGAACTTGGAAACAAAGAGCTGGTTCCCAAAAAAGCAAAATTATATGTAGCTGACCTAAGAGACAAAAGAGAGCTGGAAAAAATATTTATTGAAAATAAAATTGATGCCGTTTTTCATCTAGCCTCTTATTCTTTGGTAGATGAGTCTATGAAGACTCCCGGCAAGTATTTTGATAACAATATTATTTCCACTCTGAACCTTTTGGATCTAATGGTTAAGTTCAATGTTAAATATCATATTTTTTCTTCAAGCGTTTCTGTTTACGGCAATCCCGAAAAACTTCCGATAGATGAAAATCAATTATTGTTGCCGAGCAATGTTTATGGACAAACAAAAAAGATTGCAGAAGAGATACTTAGTTGGTATGACAAGATCTATGGCATTAGATTTGTTTCTTTGCGCTATTTTAACGCTGCCGGAGACGATTATGGCATTGGAGAGAAGCGCAAAAATGAAACGCATTTAATCCCGTTACTTTTTAAAGCTGCACTTGGCTCGTCAGAATATTTTACGATCTTTGGAAATGATTATCCGACAAAAGACGGCACTGCCGTAAGAGACTATGTCCATGTTACAGATCTATCAAAGGCGCATTTATTATCATTCAATTATCTGGAAGATGGCAACAAAAGTGAAGTATTTAATCTTGGTTCGGGCGTGGGAAAAAGTGTCAAAGAAATAGTTAAAATTGTGGAACAAATTACTGGGAATAAAATTGCGATTAAGATTGAAGAAAGAAGAAAAGGAGACCCCGCTATTTTAATAGCAGATTATTCCAAGGCAAGAAAAGTATTGAAATGGAATCCGCAAAAAAACATTAAAGAAATAATAACAGATGTTTATGGTTGGTATAAAGAATAGACTCACTTTGTAATTAGTTCCGTCGAAAAAAGCCGGAAGTCAAAAATAAAATTTGAAAAAATTGAGCATTTTAAATTTAAGTTATCAAAGCATAATGAACAAGATCACTTCCGAGAAAATCAAAAGATTCACTGCTAAGCCTTCTTTTGACGAGAAAATAATTTTAAGCAATAATATCTCTTATCCAAAAATTTCCGTTGTAACACCTTCATATAATCAAGGCGAATTTTTAGAAAGAACGATATTGAGCGTTCTAAACCAAAATTATCCTAATTTGGAATATATCATTATAGACGGCGAATCTGACGATAGGAGCGTTGAGATAATAAAAAAATATGAAAAATATATAAGTTATTGGGTGAGCGAAAAAGATAAGGGGCAAGGAGATGCATTGAACAAAGGATTTTCAAGAGCGACCGGTGATATTATCGGTTGGCAAAATTCAGATGATGTTTATCTGCCAGGAGCTTTTCGCAAAGCGGTAGACGCGTTTAAAAAAAATGATGCCGATATAGTTTTTGGAAATAGGCTCAAAATAAATGAAGAAGAAAAAACATCAAGAAGATTCAAATTTACGCCGTTTTATTTAATAAGTTATTGGTATTGTAGAATGTCTTTGTCTAATCAAAGCACGTTTTGGAAAAGAGAGCTATTTTCAGAGATTGGCATGATTGATGTGAATTTGAGTTTTATTATGGATTACGACTTTTTTTTAAGGGCTGGAATTAAAAATAAGAAATTTGAACACATTGAATCGTTTCTCGGGGCATTTAGAATACATCAGGGTTCAAAAACATCTACATTTGATGGAAAGATCATAAAAAGTCAACATGATCTTTTAGATAAGCGCTATGGGAAAAAAGGATATTTAAAAATTCCATTTAAAGCATATTCGGTGTTAAGAGATTCTTTCTATTATATTTTTAAGGGCGATTTTAGGTCTTTAATTTATTTATTGCCATTTTACATAAAACCGGTATTTTTTCTAATATTGTTACTTTTTTTATATTATTTAGGATATGATCCAAAATAATTCTTTACAGGCTGTCTAAAAACTTCAAAATACACGGAATTTATTCCTTCAACAAGCTCAGGACTGGCTCTTTGGTATTTCGAGAAATGGCTTGGATGGGCAATATTTATAAAATTATAAACAGGCTGTCTTAAAAGTTCCTATTCGGGTAGATTTTAGCTCTCGCTCAAATTTGATTGAGCTTAAGCAAAAAATTAAAGCGAGGGCTTCAACCTATCCAGCATAGTTATCAGGCAGCCTGCTCGGCAAGCGAAGTTCAAATAACAAAAAAAGAAAGGCGATCGATCGCCTTTCTTTTGAATGCAGATATTTATTTATGTGATTATTATCTTGACAGAATGACAGTGGAAATAACGATGACTATCGCGTAGGCAAAACCTGAGATCACAACTCCTATAATGCCATAAGTAATGGTTTTCTTCGCGGTAGCAATATGGTCTTCGTTTCCAGCAGAAGTAAGATATAGAACGCCTCCATAGATCAATGACAGTGTGGCAATAATTGCGACAAAGCCCAAAACCCAATTAGTAATATTCATAATAGCGCCTTTGATGTCAGTAGGAACATCATCCGGAGCTATTTCATCTCCCCAGCCGCCGATAACAGTGGTTTTCTCCCCTTTGCAATCGTTTTCTTCAACATCGCAGGTAATGTGGTTGCATGTGACATCATTGCCGGGATCTTGTAAATATCCCCAAGCAACGCAAGTAAAAAGGGCTCCTCCCAACGGATCAAGAAACTGGTCATCACCAACAGCAGCTGTGTTGTTGTGATCGCATAATTCGCCGGGATCTAAATCGCCATCGCCGTTACAAGTATTAGGCACGATTGACATTGAAGACGCGTCCTGAACAATACTCAAAGAAAGAAACAGAACAAGAAAAAAACAGCCGATTAGTTTTTTGATAAAATCATTTTTCATTTTTTTGTCTTATTAATTAATAATTAATTTGAATAATTTTTCAAAACACAGACGATATTTGCGAATATTATCTGCAAACGCGATGTTTACGCCTAAAATAAAACTTCATTTTAATTATTATTACATATTTTTATTATTTGGTCAAATTTATTGAATGTTTCCCTCCGAGTTTTAATTTCCGGACTTTTAGTACTCGTCCATAAACAACTTCTATTTTTGGAGTCCTGATGAAGGTCGAGAAGAAATATCGCAGTTCTTTTGAAATTCGCTAATTCTACGAAGCTTCATTCTTACTCTCGTGAGGACTCTAATTTACGCTTTGCGAATGTGTTAAAACCATTTAATAGATTAATGCTAATCTAATGTAAGGTATATCAGGAAATACGATTAAGGAATTTACCGGAGTTCAGATTTCAACCTGTAGTTTCAAGATTACAGACTAAAGTCTGAACTCCAAAAACAGCATTTTGTAACTCAAAATAAGTATGTAAGTTTTTCAGACTATTGTTAATTTTGCGAAAAATTCATCCCTGTGAGGATTCAAAAAAAGAAAGGCGAACAATCGCCTTTCTTTTAAGTGTAGATATGTATTTACGCAATATTATCTTGACAGAATTACAGTTGAAACAACGATAACCATTGCATAAGCAAGACCTGTAACTACGATTCCGATAATTCCATAGGCAATAGTTTTCTTTGCGGTAGCAACATTGTCTTCGTTTCCCGCGGCGGTAAGATATAGGACGCCTCCATAGATCACTACTAATGTGGCGATAATCGCGACGAAGCCTAAGATCCAGTTGGTAACATTCATAATTGCGGCCTTGATATCAGTTGGAACATTGTCTGGAGCTGTTTCGTCTCCCCAGCCTCCTTCAATAGCGGTTCTGGAGCCTAAACAGACAGATGTGTCAATATCACAATTTATAGGATCACATACAACAACATTAACGGCATCAGACAGATATCCCCAATCAGCGCATGCAGTAGAGTTACCTGCTACTCCAGCGTTAAAAATGGGAACAGGAGCAGCATTAAATCTATCATTATCACATAATTCAGCTGTATCTATTATACCATCACCGTCACAAGAATTGGGTATATCCGCGCTTGCGAATCCAACTCCCAAACTCAAAGAGAAAAGCAAAGTCAGCACAGAACAGCCTACTATTTTTTTGATAAAACTAGTTTTCATTTTTTTCACCTCCTTTCAGGTTTAAAATTATTTTTTTAAAATTTTGTTATATTGTAAAAATTGTTCCTACTATAACTTGTATGATGGCATAAGAAACGCCGGCAATAGCCATTCCCATAAGCGCGTAGTAAACTACCTTTTTTGACAGATCTATTTTTTGAGCGTCTCCTGAAGAGAACATGTAATTAAGCCCTCCCCAAATCAGAGCTATAGTTCCTAAAAGACCGGCAAATCCCAAAAGCCAATTGGTTAGATTTACAAGTGCTCGATCAAAATCGTTCGGCAAGTTAAAAATATTATAAGGAACTGACCATTGGGCGCTTGCCTGACCGGCTAGGACTAGAAACAAGACTACCAGAGCAGAAAAAGTGAATGGAATTGATGCTTTATTTTTTTTCATTGTCTTTATTATTACATCTTTTTATTATCTAGTCAAATTTATTAAATTGCTATATTGCTAAATTGTTGTATTGTTTGAGAAGTTGAAAGTTCATAAAGTTATATAAATTTGAAGTTTATTCTAGGAACTGCTGATCTACTTTTAGTTCCTTCTGATAAGAGCCTGCCCTGAACGATAGTTGAACGGGGGGTTAGGGGGTTTAAAAAAAGCTAAGAAAAGCTGAATTATTTTTATCAGCTTTACTTAAAAATTACATCCAATGCGACAATAGCTGCGTAAGAAAGTCCCATAACAAGTAATCCCAATATTGAATATTTTACGATCTTCTTTGAGTTTTCAGTTTTTTGAGCGTCTCCTGTAGATGCTATATAGTTGATTCCTCCCCAAACTAAAAAAGTTATAGCGATCATAATTCCAACCCCTAAGATCCATTTTATTATGTCGTCTAGAACATCGGCAATTGGTTTTGTGGGAACTCCTGATACTTTTGTCAAAGTTATTACCGCTTCGCTTTGATCGGTTTTTATAAGAAAAAAAAGCATGCTCAAGATAATATAACTTGAGAGCTTACTAATTTTATTTAATCCGATGATTTTCATTATTTATAGTTTACCGTTAAGTTCTAAGTAGTTTGAACGCTTCTCTCTTGACAGTGGGAGATTGGGAGGATTCCATTCTATTTCTTGCTTTTATATTTTTCAATCGCGTTATGCAACGCGTCAGCCGCTAAATTTGAACAATGCATTTTGACAGGCGGAAGTCCTTTAAGATTTTCTGCCACGGTTTTATTGCTGATTTTCATTGCTTCGTCTAAGGTTTTTCCTATGGCGAGATCTGTGATCATTGAAGAAGTGGCAATTGCGGCTGCGCATCCCAAAGTTTCAAACTTTATGTCTGTTATAATATTTTTGTTCACCTTTAGATAGATTTTCATTAGATCTCCGCAAATTGGGTTTCCAGCCTCTCCTATCGCATCTGCTTTTTCTATTTTACCATAATTATGCGGATTTGTAAAATGCTGAATTACTTTTTTAGTATACATGTATTGGAATTTAGAATAATGAATTATGAATTTTGAATAACAACTATTCTTATTCTAAGGCAATAAGCATTTATGTCAAATTGGAATTTATACTAACATATTCCGTCTCGCTGAAGTTTTCGATAGGGACTCCAGCGTGATGTATCATTTGGCGTGCTTTCTCGTCGCAGTCCCCCAATGAAAGACTGCGACGGGGCAGAAGTCCATAAAGTCGCAAGTTTTTTAAGCCTCAATAATTTTTTAACTTTATAGACTTTACAAGCCTTTAACTAGTCTGTTCCGTTGATAACTTTCTTGCTTGATTTTTTGGTAATGATAATATAAAAGTATCAAATAGAGGAGCTGAGCATCATAAAAAAAATACAAAATCACTAAGTTTTGGTCTTTCAAAAAAATATTGGAATTTTTTATCTTACCTTTTGGAGGGCCTCCGCGTCGTAGTCTTGGCGCTGTGATTTAAAGTTCACGCGCCTTATTTTTATTGTTTTTAAAATTATCAAAAGATAAGACATTTCTATATTTTTGTTGAAGATTATAATTCAGTGAGACTTCAAAATCCCCTCCCAGCCTCCCCTTATCAGGGGAGGAGATATCCTAATATCCAATATTTTAATTTCCATTTTCCATAAAAACCATCCCATAAATTCTATCAGTTTTTAGATTCGTTTTTATAATACTTTCGTTGAAATTTTTAATATTCAGGTCTTGCGATCTCCAGATCGCTTTCCATTCACTCGGCAGTTTTATCGTTCCGATAAAATTACTTCCTTTACTCCCAAGCTGTTTTTGGATTAGTATGCTGTATTTGTCAGCCGGCTTTGTGAAAGAATCAAAATTTATTTTGTAAGGCAGTTGGTACTTATAAGTTATTTCAACTGTTTCTTGCGGACTTACATAAACCCAGTTTCCAAAAACTGTTTTTCCTGATTCTTCAAAAATATGCGTTCCGGAATCAGAATCAATCTTTATAGTGTCTTCAATTTTTTTGACATCCGGATCTGTTTTAAAATCACTATAATCAATTGGCGGTTCATATTCTTGCACGGTGTGTCCGGAAGCCTCAAGCAGAATGCTTCCTGTGGGAACGTATACTCTCATATAATCAGAATTAACGCGGTTATACCAGTTGTAATCACTCTTTCCTCCTAAGTGTTTTCTTGTGATCTTTACTGTATTAATTATTGATCCGTCAGATAAAATTTCTGTATTATGGAAAATTTGCTCGTCTATAACGGCATCCGTTTTATAGCCATTTATATTGCTATGAACAACACTTAAATAATTGCCGCTTGAATTTAGCATTTGTCCTCCCCAGCCCCTTCTGATTATCATTTCTTCTATTTCGGAGTCTCTGTGATAAAATAGTATATGTTTTTCTTTCAGGCTTTCTTCTATTGCGTTTATGAAATTCAAATATTTCTGAATTTTATCCTGCTGTTCAAGGTTGTCTCCGTCAAGTAATTTTTCAATTATTTTAGGAGCAAGGTCTGACAAGAATTTTTTAGGCCTATTTTCTTCTTTGTCATATAGTTCTTCAACTTGTAGTTGTGTTTGAGTTAGAAAGTTTTCTTTGCTGATGGTAGTTCCATATTCTTGCATTTCTATCGGTCCTGTTACTTCCAGCATTATTTCTATTACATCGGGAGTTATTGAGATAACTCCGTCAACGGTTGGTCCGCCTGTTTTTTCATAAAGGAGGGCAATCTTTTTCGCGCTTGTGGGAAAGTCAGAAAACCAATTTGCGTCATGCATACTCCATGCGGCGCTTATTTTTTGAATAGGCATTGGAGGAACTATCTTTTCTTTCAGCTGGCCGTCTGGATTGAATATTCCGTCAATAAATAAATTTTTTATCTCTCCATCTTCTATGTCTAGAATTCCATAGCTTCCGATAAATCCTCCAGTCGGTCTTAGCTCGCTGTTGTTTTGGAATAGAATCAGATATTTTTGTGAGTGGTCGCTGCCCAATATTTTTCTCATTGTCTGAAAGTCTTCGGACAAATTCTTGAAATTATTAGCTATCACGGGCAATTCTTTTTTGCTCAGTGCTATTTTTTCTTGAAATTCTTCAGGAATATAATTTAAATCTACTTTGGTTAAATTATTTTCTGCATTTTCCAGATTTAATGCTATATCGCTGATAGCGGTCTGGAAATTCAAGGCAGAACTTATCAAAGAGTTTTCCTTGTCTAACTTAGAAATATTTTCAAAAAGCGTGGAAATATTTCTTCCTGCCAAGGATATATTCTCTCCAGCTTCTGCAAGATTTTTTGCCGTTGAAATCGGAGTGTTAATAGGTAAATTGCTTATAGTCCCGGAAATGCCAAGTCCAAAGCTTTCTATTGATGTTTTTATATTTGAAAAATTTAATTTTGCAGAATCAAAATTGTTTATGCTGTTTTCGAAATCTTGATTTGATGCTGACTGTCCTGCTTGTTTTAGATGGTCATAGGCTTCCGTACTTACCCCAAGAATTTTCCCTTTCTTCTCAATTCCTTTTTGTATAAATGATAAAGAAAAAACCGTAAGCGACACAAAGACAATCGCTAGAACAAAAGAAGCAAACGATTTTTGCCATAAAAGCGAAAATCTAAATTTTGGCCTGGAAAAAAATTCTGTTTTTGGCAATAGATTAGGCGCTTTTATTTTAAATTTTCTGTTTGTATTATATTGTTTATTGGAAATATCCTGCTTGTTTTTTGAAGAAGTTGTTTGTTTTGTAAATTTCTTTTTCTTATCTTCTTTTCTTATGACCTCAGAAACAGTTTTCTTTTTCTTATCTTCTTTTCTTATGACCTCAGAAACAGTTTTCTTTTTCCCATCAGCAAAACGGCGCAAATCAATAACGCCTTTTATTTTTTGATCACCTCTTTGGTATAGAAGCTCTGATTTTTTATTTGGGATTATGTCCACAGTAAATTTATAATAATTTTAACTATTTTATACAAAATATTGAGTTTTATGCTCTTTCGTTTTTCAAATTACGATTTTGCTATTTTCTGGTAACACTTATTTTATTTAAGATTAGTTAATGTTTGCTATGAAGCTGCAGAGCATTATACGGGATTATTTTAGCAAAGGAGAATAAATAAATTCCTGCCTTTAAAAAAATTTTAAAATATCAAATTTTAAAGCTCAAATTATTCCAAACAAATCCAAAATTCAAAATCTCAAAAATTGTCATTTTAAGGCATTTGAAATTTGAACTTGGTTTGGTATAATTTGGGTTTTGGAATTTATTATGTTTTATAAAAGCGGAAATATCTTAATATTCAATATTTTAATTTCCCAATATTTCTCTATAAACATCCATCGTTTCCCTTCCCATCTTCTTCCAGCTGTATTTTTCAATCTGCTTAAATCCTTTTTCTTTAAGTTCATTATACAATTTTTTATCGGTTAGAACCAGCTTTATTCTTTCAGCCATTTCTTCTGTATTTTTGGGATTAAAATACATCGCCGCGTTACCCAACACTTCTGGCAGACTTGTGGTATTTGAAGAAATAACTGGAGTTTCGCAGGCAAAAGCTTCAAGTCCGATAAGCCCAAAACCTTCATAAAAGGAAGGAATAACGAATACTTCTGCCGCGTTATAAAACAAAGGCAAATCTTCTTGATCTATAAAGCCGGTCCTTATAATTTCATTTTCTAGCCTCAGTTTTTCCCATGTTTCTCGGACTTCCGGATAATATGGATCTTCTTTGCCGCCAAGCACAAGCTGATAATCTAATTTGTATTTGTTCTTCAAAATCCCAAATGCTTTGATCAGACCGACAAGATTTTTGTGGTTTCTCCAAACTCCTGTATAAAAAATAAAAGGTTTTGTAATATTATACCTTTTTTTAATATCAGCTATTTTTTGATCATCGTTAATTACTCTGAACTGACTGTCAGTTCCTTCATAAATTACATTAATTTTGTCTTTTCTAATTTTGAAATAATTGGCAATATCATTTTTTGTATTTTCAGAAACTGCTATCACTTTTGACGCTTTTTTGACTGATGAAAAAAATACTGTTTTGAATCCGATTTTTCTTATGATAGATCTCATTTTGTGTCCTGGAAAAAAATATGGCGTGATGTCATGAATTGTAACAATTGATCTCTTAAAGTATAAAATTGGAGAATTAAAATGTGTAAAATGCATTAAATCTAAATTTTCTTTATATAATTGAAATGGAAATAACAGTTGTTCTTTCCATCCATACCATTTTGATGAAACTTTTATTTTTTTTATTCTTTTGTTTGGCAGGTTGAATTTATCATATTCTTCAGGCATAAGAAAAATAACATATTCGTTTTTCTTGTCAGTTTCAAAAATACATTGCAAAAGATGTCGGATATAATTTCCGATTCCCGTCTGCGCGTAACCGTGCATCCGCGCGTCTATTCCGATTTTATATTTTTTATGCTCTTGACTTGACATGGTCTGAATTATGTTTATATTTTTTTAAGAGGAGGGAAAAAAAATGGATAAATATCCAATGATAATAATAATGGCAATAATGCCATTAACAGTAATTATAATAATCATTTGCATATTAGATCTTTATAAAACATTGATCTTAATTGCTAAAGTATTATTATCCTTAACAAAAACGACAATCCGTATAATTTTGATACCATTTGTTCTGTTGACATCAATCCGACCTGCTACAGAAAAAGTATTCCTAACAAAAATGATAATAGGTATAATTTTGATACCATTTGTTTTGTTGGGGTCTAGTCGTTCTGCTGAAAAAAGTATTTTTAAATTTATATAGCCTAAAAAGCTATTTTTTTATTAATTCCTTAGAGCCTGTTTAAAAAGTTTATTTTCGGATAGGTGCGAGCTCTTGCTCGCGCTAGAAATAGCTCATCTAAACGGTTCAAGCGAGGGCTTGAATCTACCCTGTAGAGTTTTTAGACAGGCTCTAAGGAATTTCAATATTACGGAGTTCTGGTACTGAACTAAGCTCGTCCTGAGTTTGCTGAATGGATTCAGCATAAACTCCAGTCAGAAAAAAATATCACAATTTTTTTAAAATTCACTAATCTTATAAAACTTTCAGACCAAGGCTGATGAGCCTTGGATTCACATCATCACTTTCATAAGGACTCCAATTTGCGTGTTTATACAGCTGCTGTTATCGTAATAATAGGAACAGCAGTTGTGTTGTGGAAATTAATAGAAATAAAAAAATTTACGAAAGAAAGAAGTTGATGAGAAAATTAAAAAACTTCTCTATTATTTAACATAAACTTCAGAGTTTCTCTTGCGCACTTCTGCCATGAGAATTTTTTTATTTGTTCTAATCCCCTTTCAATCAAAATATTTTTCAATTTTTCATCAGTTAAAACCATTTCCATTCCTTTCGCAAGTTCATCTAGATTATATGGATTGACCATAATAGCCGCGTCTCCTACCGCTTCCGGCAAAGACGAAAAATTTGAAGTGACAACGGGCGTTCCAGCGGCCATTGCTTCAAGAGGCGGGAATCCGAAGCCTTCATAGAAAGACGGATAGACGAATAAGTCAGCTAAACTATATAAAGCAGATTTGTCTTTATTATCAACAAATCCGGTAAAAACTATATCATTCTTTACGGGCGAATTTTCTACTGTTTTGAATATGTCATTGTATAGCCATCCCTTGGAACCAGCGATAATCAATTGGAATTTTGAATCTGGAATTTTGAATCTGGAATTTAAAATTTCAAATGCTTTGATTAATCCAATAATATTTTTTCTTGGTTCAAGTGTTCCTAGATATAAAATATAACGGTCAGGTAGGTTATACCTTTTTTTAATTTTAGAAATTCTTGATTCTTGATTCTTGATTCTTGATTCCTGATCAATTCCTGAATAAATAACCTTAATTTTCTCAGGCTTTATATTATAAATATTAATCAGATCATCCTTTGTTGATTTTGAAACAGCAATTATCTGATCTGCTTTCCTAGCCTGTTTTCTGGGATTCATTAAAAAATGCCAGTAATTTTTTCCAGTTGAATAGAATTCCGGATAGCTCTCAAAGCTTAAATCATGAAAAGTTGTTATGGTTCTGCATTTTTTTGATAGAGATGATGAAAATATATGAGGAGAAAAAAAGACATCAACTTTTTCAAGCATCTTATCAATCTTTGGATAATTCAAAAATTGAAACGAAGCATCAAGTATTCTGTTTGGGATCTTAAATTCTTTTAATTGGACATTGGATAGTTTTAAAAAATCATATTCTAATTCGGTTTTTTTATATCCATTATAAAAAAGCTTGTATTCAATATTATTGTCCAAGCTGATCATATTTGAAAGAAGATTAATTGTATATTCCTCAATGCCTGATCTTGTTCCTTGAGCAAGCATGCGGATATCAATGCCGATGATCATAATTCATATAAACATTTTAACATATTTAGAACTTCCTCCCTTTAATCTTTTGCCTGAACCATTTCAAACTCAAGCGATGGCTTGAGCCTACTTAATATATAATTTAGACGAGGAAGTCTAATGCTAACATTTTTAAAATACTAGTATATTTATGCAAAGTATCTTTTCCCAAAAACAACAAAAATTCCCAAAATCATTCCTGAGAAAAGTCCAATGAACAAGTTCAAAAATGCGTTTGGTTTATTTTCAACTATTACCGGATTTTCGCTGCTCACGGAAAAAGATATTTCTTCCTTGCTGCTTTTTTCCAGAGCTTTTGTTTTTTCGCTTATTATCTCCACAATTGCTGAAGAGATTTTTTTCGCGTTTTCTCTCGTGTCTGCTTTAAATTTCACTTCAACATGCTGTGAGGACATTTTATTCACTGTGAATTTTTTGGTATAGCTTTTGATGTTTTTAAAATCTTGGTTGACTTCGGCTTTTTGGTAGATCGCACCTACCATTGTCGGACTTTTTGTCCATTCCACAATAGAACTAGCCAACATATCGCTTGTTTGCAGGGCGTAATATCCGTCATATTTAAAATCATCTGTGTTTTGTGTTTTGTTTTTGTTTATTACAAGAGACATTGAAACTTCATAGACAACCGGTTTTATAGCAGAAAACAAAAAAGCAGACATTGCCGCTATAATTCCGACTGCAATAATTATCCTAAATCCTTCTTTGGTTATTTTTATATATTGTTTTATTTCCATGATGTTAGAATTTTTTAATTTTTAATTTTTAAATAATTTTATAATTTCCAAATTTTTAAACATTATACTAAATTACTTTGGATTATAAAATGTAAGCATAGTTGTCGTTCTGGAGCACCGTTATTCATCAGCATAAACTCCGCGATAGAATCCCGTATTTAAAATCAGTGAATTAAAGTACGGGATTCTATCGCCTATTGACTTCAGAATGACATTTCATAATCCAAAGAAATTAAGAATTAAGACGTTATTTAAAAATTATAAAATTAAAAATTTTTTATACTCTTCCTCAATAAACTTTCTAATTTTTTCTTTAAAAATTTCCTTATCAAACTTCAAAGCGTGGTTTCTTATTTTTTGAGAATTAAATCTATTTGAATCAAAGTCTTTAATAGCATTTGATACCGACTCTGGAGTTTGCTTGTCAAAAAATAATCCAGTCTCGCCATCTATCACGGATTCCAAGGCTCCTCCTCCGCGGAACGCGATAACAGGTCTTCCCGAGGCCATGGCTTCAAGTGGAGTTATGCCAAAATCTTCTTCAGGAGGAAAGATAAAAGCCTTGCACTTGGAATAATAGCGGCTAATTTCCTTGTCGTCCAGATATCCAAGAAATTCTATATTTGCTTTCGCGCTTTTTTTCAGCTTATCCATTTCCGGACCCTTGCCAATAATTTTCAGAGGAAGATCAAGTCTGTTGAAAGCTTCTATAACTATGTCAAATCGTTTATAAGGAAGCGCTCGGCCTATCATAAGATAGTAATCTTCAGTTTTTTCAGAGATATAAAACTTTTTCGCGCTGACAGGAGGATTGATGACAGAAGCGTTCTTATTATAATATTTTTTTATTCTGAAAGAAACAAAATCTGAATTCGCGATATATATGTCAGGTCGGTCCGCTGAGATTTTATCCCACAGTCTTATATAATTCATAGCGAAAGGGACAAATTTTTTTGTGATATTTGAGTATTTGAATTCGCGAAGATATTTATGGCAATCGTCCCACGCGTATCTCATCGGTGTGTGGCAGTATGTTATGTGCAAAGTTTTTGGCATTGTTATAGCACCCTTGGCATAGCTGTTTGAATCGGAAAGCACAACGTCGTATTTTGAAAGGTCAAATTGTTCTATCGCCATTGGCATAAGAAGCGGGAAAAGCCTGTGATTCGGTCCTATAAATGGAATCTTTTGAAGGAATGAGGTCTGAATATTTCTGTCAGAAAAAGCTCCGTTCATAAGCTTTTCGTCATAAACCATGGTATAGATCGGAGCTTTAGGAAAAATTTCCGTAAATGCTTCCAAAACTCTTTCTGCTCCTCCATATTGAACCAGATAATCATGAACAAACGCAATTTTCATAAGGTGTTGACTTTACAATTTAGTTATGTTAGTTTTTTGGACAGGAGAGTTAATATATGACAAACAAAATAAAATTTAAAGGATATCCTAAGGCTCTTGTATTTTTTTTAACAGGCTCCGCTATATGTTTTATGGTAATTATTATAACCGTAAAAAACATCTTTACGGGAATTATCATTGTAGTTCCTTACTTGATAGGACTTATTTCTGTAGTTTATGGTATACATATTGCCGTTGATACATATTTCAAGTGGTTAAATGAAGATTATAGCGAAAAAATATATATAGAGATCATGGCGAAAAAATAAAATAATTTTAGCAGGAAGAATTTATTTCTTCCTTTTTTTCGTTTAATTTTCTTTAAGACTCTTTTTTTTCTTCGTGTTGGACCAGATAATCTTGAACAAACGCAATCTTTATCGGATATCATTTTAGCGTATTAACATACTAGCATACTAACATTTTAACACAAATAGGTCTATTGATTACGCCGGCTCCGCAGTCCTGAAAGGCTATGGAGCCTATTGCAGATTGCGTCATATCTTTAATGTATGAAGCCAACAAAGTCTTCCTGTGGTTTGCAAACAGGTTTCACATTAACACACCCCCGCCCCTCTTAAGAGGGGCGTCGCCACAATGGAGCCAACGAAGTAAATAAGATTAAACCAGATTCTCAATTCTTTCTCCTTCTCCTTCCACAACCTTTCCGTCATATTCTCCGCTATGAGCAGTTTGTTTGCCATAGCTTGGCCTCTTTTGGTCAAGATGAAGATTCAAAACATATTGATCATTTTGGTCATTAACATAGATATGAAATCTGGGATATCCTGAGCCAGAGAGAACTTTTATATAGCTATCATGAAAAGGAGCGTACCCGCATTTTCGCATAAAATTATTTATATTCACACTTAATTCACTCTTTTTAATTTGAATTTTCATATTTAGATCTTTTTATTAATTATAGGACTTATGCGTTTAAGAGGTTCAACCTCTACATGTTTAAGGAACCTCTGAAAAACGCAGTTTTTGTCATTCCCTCCCTGATCTGCATCAGGATAAACTCCGGAGGGAATCCAGTGCTTAAATCAAAATACAAATTTTAAAATATGACTTTTGATAGTTTTTCAGAGCTTCCTTAATTATGTTTTAAGTATTGTTTTGTATATAACATTTAAATTATAAATTACGATCAAATGTGGAGAGGTTGAACCTCTATAAAATACGAAACGCGTAAATCCTAAAATAAATGTTTAGGAAGTTCTATTATAAATGTCCTTGATCGCTTGAATTATTTCTCTGGAATTTTTTTGATCATATCTTAAAACGAGATCTGCTTCAGAATTTTCAACTGGTTCATACTCTTTCTTCCTGATATCCCGATAAAAATCAACCCATCTGTGCTTCTTATCTTTTTTATCTCTATCACTTAGTCTGGCTAATAATTCATCTTCCTCCAAAATAGCTTCAATCATTATTATTATAATTTCTTTATTACAATTATCAATTAATTTCAAATAATTAGTTCTCGCTTTTTTGGTAATTCCAGCCCCATCAATTAATACTGATTGATCTTGAAACAATAATTCTCTCACGAGTTCCTTTCTAAAAACAGAGATCACTTTGCTTGCAGATATAGTTCTATCACTTGGATAAGAATAATGAATATCTGAATAAAATTTAACATTAGCTATTAGCATATTCCTTACAATATCTCCATTTACTTGATTGATATCCAATTCAGATACTATCTTTTTTGCAAGAGTAGATTTTCCAGACGCATTATGACCTGATAATAATATTAGTAATTGTCTGTTCATAAGGATAAATAATTTGAGATTATATATAAATATATTTTTACTCTACGCGGGAGCGGGTTTGTCCCGAGTA